>CALJUI010000508.1 GCA_937975735.1 uncultured Rubrivivax sp. | reverse complement strand
GGTGCGCTCGTAGCGGGCGGCGAAGTTGCTGATCACGTCCATGCGGACCTCCTGCGGTGAGGAAGGCAAGCGGCCCTGGGGTGATCCGCCGCGTGCCTGGGAAGTTCTGATGAAGTCCCGGCTGGACTGGCCCGGGCGCCATCAGAGCTTTCCGGTCTGGCGTGATGACTAAGCTTTTATCACTACCGGGAGCATGAAGACAGCATGCACCTTCGATGACCATTTAACGCCGCGAGAACGGGGAGGATGACGGCACAATTCCCCGTATCCCCCTTCGACGTGCGCGGCACGCGCGCGGCTGCGCCCCATGAACCGCAACCTCTGGCTGCTGGCCGCGTGCCAGGCGCTGTTCCTGGTCAACAACATCACCTTCATCGCCGTCAACGGCCTCGTCGGGCTGTCGCTGGCACCGCAGCCGTGGCTGGCCACGCTGCCCGTGGCGGGCTATGTGGTCGGTGCCGCACTGAGCGCGCCGATGGTGGCCCGGCTGCAGGCGCGGTACGGGCGCCAGCGCACCTTCATGGCCGGACTCGCGGTGGGCGCCGTGTCGGCGCTGGCCTGCGCACTGGCCGTGCGCCAGGGCAGCTTCACGATGGTCGTCGCCGCCACGCTGCTGGCGGGCTTCTACAGCGCCAACGCGGCGCTGTACCGGTTTGCCGGGCCTGAGCTGGTCGAGCCCGGTCTCGCCGCGCGCGCGCTGTCGCTGGTGCTGGCCGGCGGCGTGGTCGGCGCCGTGGTCGGGCCCAACCTCGCTGCAGCCACGCGCAGTGCCATGCCGGTGGCTTTTGTCGGCTCCTATCTGGCGCTGGTGGCGGTGGCGCTGCTGGGCATGGTGCTGATGGCGCTGATCCGCTTCCCGGCGCACGTGCGTCCGCCGCCGGGGCGCGGTGACGGGCGGCCGATGCGCGAGATCGCACGCCAGCCGGCCTTCATCGTCGCCGTGGCCGCGGCCGCGCCGGGCTACGGCGTCATGAACCTGCTGATGGCGGCCACGCCGATCGCGATGCAGCAATGCGGGCATGCGTTCGACCGCGCCGCGCTCGTGCTCGAGTGGCATGTGCTGGGCATGTTCGTACCGAGCTTCTTCACCGGCCGCCTGGTCGAGCGCTTCGGCGCGCTGCCGGTCATGTTCACCGGCGCGGTGCTGAATCTGGCCTGCATCGCGGTGGCGCTGTCGGGCGTGGACGTGATGCAGTTCCTCGTCGCGCTGGCGCTGCTCGGCGTGGGCTGGAACTTCCTGTACGTGGGCGGGAGCACGCTGCTTACGAGCACCTACCGGCTGTCTGAAAAGACCCGCGCGCAAGGGGCGATGGACACCTGCGTGTTCGCCACGATGGCCTTCACGTCGGTGGGCGCCGGCGCGGTGGTCACCGGCCCGGGATGGTCGTGGCTGAACACCGCGGCGCTGGTGCCCGTGGCGCTGGTGCTGGCCGCGCTGGCCTGGCTGGCCCGCCACCGTGCGACACAACGCACGGCGCAGGCCTGAACTTGCGTTGTCCATCGGGACACGGGCGTGGGCCAGGCGGAGAATCAGGCGCCGATGCAAGTCGACCCGCGCCACTTCGCCCAGGCCGTCACCCAACTCGGCGAGCGACGCACTGTGGTGGCGCACAGCGCCATCTTCAACACGCAGGGGCTGAAGGTCCTCGACAAGGGCGTGGCCATCGATGCCAAGCTTTACGAGCGTCTCAGCCGCCACCAGCTGCGTGTGCCCCTGGCCGAGTGCGTCGACTGCGAGCCGACGGTCGCGCCGGCATCGCTGCGCGAGGACGCGATGGCGATGCTGGCCAACGAGCCGGTGCTGTGGGCCATGCTGCTCGATGGCCGCGAGCGAGACATCCTTCTGACCGAGGTCAGCCTCATCCCGCTGCCACGGGCCGTGGCATTCCAGCTGGCGCTGGCCAAGGACGCGCA
>CALJUI010000507.1 GCA_937975735.1 uncultured Rubrivivax sp. | reverse complement strand
GATCTTCGGGGAGTAGGGCGCGCGCGGCTGCGCGGTGAGCTTTACCTTGGCGGCGATCTTGGCCCACATCGACGCCAGCGTGATGCAGATCTCCTCGTCGTTGACGTAGCGGTTGTTCGGGCAGTCCAGCGTGACCTCGAAGCCGTTCGGATAGCCGGCCTCGTTCATCAGCGCCTTGGCCTTGTCGAGGTCGTAGGGCAGGCGCGTCTCGACCTGCGGGTCGTTGTAGCTGCCCAGCGGCGACGGCGTGACGCCGCCGGTCGGGAAGCTCTGGCCGTTCATCAGCTTGGTCTTCATCGTCTCGATGTCGATCGCGTGGTACAGCGCCTTGCGCACGCGCACGTCCTTGAACGGGTTCTTGTCGCCCGGCACGTTGCCGTACAGCAGCTTGTCGCGCGCCTGGTCCATGCCGATGAAGACGACACGGTTCTCCGGACCGTCGATGATCTTGACGCCCGAGGTGCCGCGCAGGCGCGGCACGTCGCGCGGCGCCGGGTCGAGCACGAAATCGATCTCGCCCGAGACCAGCGCGGCCAGGCGGGTGGCGTCGTTGGCGATCGGCGTGTAGACGATCTCGGTGACGTTGCCCTCGGTCTTGCCCCACCAGTTGGGGTTGCGCTTGTAGACGGTCTTCACGCCTGGCGAGCGGCTGACGAGCATGAACGGGCCGGTGCCGTTGGCGTTGAACGAGGCGAAGCTCTCCTCCTTGTTCTTGAAGTCCAGCGGCTTCAGGACCTTGTTCTTCTCGGACCAGGTCTTGCTCATGATCCACATCGCGTCCATGTGCTGCAGGAAGATCGGGTTGACCTTCTCGAGCGTGAACTCCACCGTCATCGGGTCGATCGCCTTGGGCGTGCCGACCGCGTTGGCGTAGACCGCGACCTGCGAGGTCAGCTCCTTGGCGCGGTTGATCGAGTAGACGACGTCGTCGGCGGTGAACGCCGAGCCGTCGTGGAACTTGACGTTCGGGCGCAGCTTGAAGCGCCAGGTCAGCGGCCCGGTCTGCTCCCAGCTGGTGGCCAGCGAGGGCACGATGTTCAGGCCGCGGTCGCGCGCGACCAGCTTCTCGTAGACCTGACCGTTCATCATGTTGGTCATCGACTCGTTCTGCGAGTGCGGGTCCATCGTCTGCGGGTCGCCCTGGCTGGCCCAGCGCAGGGTCTTGGCCGAGGCGAAGGTCGCCGCGCCGGCGAGCAGCGCGAGCGCCGCCATGGAGGAAATCAGCCGCTTCATGTCTTCTCCTGCCCCTCGGGGGCTCGATTCGGTGAGCGGCAGTGTAGGCAATCCGCGTGCCCGCGCCATCGGGCTCAGGCCGCGGGGTAACCCTCATCGGCCAGCGCCGCCTTGAACGCCTCGGCGGGCCGGTCCGACTCGATCCGCAGGTGGTGGGTCGGCAGGTCGATCGTCACCTTGGCGCTCGCGTCGATCTGGTGCACGGTGTTCGTCACGGTGCGCACGCAGTGGCCGCAGGTCATGTCGGGCAGGGTCATCTCGATCATCGGTCGCTCCTTGCTGAGGCGGGGTTTGGACAGCCGCCAGTGTCGACCTTGCCACAGCGGCAAGGTCAAGCCCGGATCGGCGTCGATACGGCGGCTTGACTCTGACATGATGTCAATGTCTAGAGTGTCGCCATGAACGCCACCACCACCCTCACCCTCCCGGTCGACGGCATGACCTGCGCGAGTTGCGTCGCCCGGGTCGAACGCGCGCTCAGGCGCGTGCCCGGCGTCGAGTCGGCGCTCGTCAACCTGGCCACCGAGCAGGCCACCGTCGAGTCGGCACGAGCGCTGGACCCGCAGACGCTGACCCGCGCGATCGAGCAGGCCGGCTACCAGGTGCCGACGCCCGCCGCCACGCTGCAGATCGACGGCATGACCTGCGCGAGCTGCGTGGGCCGCGTCGAGAAGGCGCTGCGCCGGGTGCCCGGCGTGCTCGACGCCAATGTCAACCTCGCCACCGGGCTGGCCGAAGTCCGCACGCTCGGCGCCGCCGATCGCGCCGCGCTGCGTGCGGCGATCGAGCGCGCCGGCTATCAGGTCACCGATGCGCCGAAGGACAAGGCCAGCGCCGGGCCGTCGCGCGCGCCCCACGACCAGGGTTGGAAGGTCGCGATCGCCGCGCTGCTGTCGGCGCCGCTGGTGCTGCCGATGATCGGCGACCTGTTCGGCCGCCACTGGATGCTGCCGGCGGCCTGGCAGTTCCTGCTCGCCACGCCGGTGCAGTTCTGGCTCGGCGCGCGCTTCTACCGCGCCGGCTGGAAGGCGCTGCGCGCCGGCGCCGGCAACATGGACCTGCTGGTCGCGCTCGGCACCAGCGCGGCCTTCGGGCTGAGCCTGTTCATGTGGTGGCGCGAGCCCGACGGCATGCCCCACCTGTACTTCGAGAGCGCCGCCGTGGTGATCACGCTGGTGATGCTCGGCAAGTGGCTCGAGGCCCGTGCCAAGCGGCAGACGCTGGCGGCGCTGGATGCACTGCGCGCGCTGCGCCCGGAGACCGCGCGCGTGCGGCGCGACGGCGTCGAGGTCGAGCTGCCGCTGGACCAGCTGCGGATTGGCGACCTGGTGATCGTGCGGCCGGGCGAGCGGCTGCCCAGCGACGGCGAGATCGTCGAGGGCCGCACCCAGGTCGACGAGTCGCTGCTCACCGGCGAGAGCCTGCCGGCGGCGCGCGAGCCGGGCGACACGGTGATCGGCGGCGCGATCAACGGCGAGGGCCGGATCGTCGTGCGCACCGGCGCCGTCGGCGCCGAAACCCAGCTCGCGCGCATTGTCCGCCTGGTCGAGTCGGCGCAGGCCAAGAAGGCGCCGATCCAGCGGCTGGTCGACCAGGTCAGCGCGGTCTTCGTGCCGGTCGTCGTCGTGATCGCGCTGCTCACCGCGCTGGGCTGGGGACTGGCCAGCGGCGACTGGGCCGAGGCCACGATCCATGCGGTGTCGGTGCTGGTCATCGCCTGCCCCTGCGCCCTGGGCCTGGCCACGCCGGCGGCGCTGATGGTCGGCACCGGCCTGGCGGCGCGGCGCGGCATTCTGGTCCGCGACCCGCAGGCGCTGGAGGTGCTGCGCTCCGTGCGCGCGGTCGCCTTCGACAAGACCGGCACGCTGACCGAGGGCCGGCCGCGCCTGGTCGCGCTGCGCCCGGCCGCCGGCATCGACGAGGCGGTGCTGCTCGCCGACGCGGCCGCGCTGCAGGCCGGCAGCGAACACCCGCTGGCCCAGGCGGTGACGCAGGCCGCGGCCGACCATGCGCTCGCCGTGCCGGAGGCCACCGAGGTTCAGGCCGCAGCCGGTCGCGGCGTCGAGG
>CALJUI010000506.1 GCA_937975735.1 uncultured Rubrivivax sp. | reverse complement strand
GATGAAGGGCGGCAGGAAGGCGGCGAAGAACAGCGCCGTCTTCGGGTTCAGCAGCGCCACCCAGAAGCCATCGCGCAGCGGCGCGCGCGCCGGCGCCGCGCCGCTTGCCGGCCGCGCGCGCCAGGCCGTCACGCCAAGCCAGACCAGATACAGCCCGCCGGCCAGCCGCAGCAGCGGCAGCGCCGCCGGCCACAGCGCCAGCAGCGCTGCCAGCCCGATCCCGGCCAGCGCCGCGTTGGCCAGGTTGCCCAGCGCCACCCCGGCCACCGACCACAGCCCGGCGCGCCGCCCCTCGGCGAGCGTGCGCGCGACGATGTAGGCCACGCCCGGCCCCGGCGTCACCGCCAGCGCCAGGCTGGCGGCGACGAAGAGCGAGAGCGGGGCGGCGGCCACCGCGCGACTCTACGGCCATCGCGGCCATGCGCGGCTCGTCGGATCCGGCGGCAGCGCGTCGCCGGCGCCTTGGCCGGCCCGGGCCGAGACGTTAGCGTGGCAACCTTCCCAACCTTCGCCCGAACGACGATGACCGTCCTGCCGCGATCCTTCCTGGGCCTCGCCCTCGGCCTGTTCCTCGCCGCGGCCCAGGCCGCCACGCCCCCGAACACCCCGGCCGGCCGCGTGCTCGACGCCTGGCTGAGCGCCTTCAACGCCGCCGACGCCGCCCAGCTGCGTGCCTTCGGCGAGCGCCACCGGCGCAAGCCGGAGAACGTCGACGGCCTGCTCGAGTTCCGCGCCGAGACCGGCGGCTTCGCGCTGCTGCGCATCGAGCGCAGCGAGCCGCGCGCGCTGACCGCGCTGCTGCAGGAGCGCGACTCCGACACCGTCGCGCGGCTCGAGCTGCGGATCGACGACGCCGACCCGCCGAAGGTCGACGCGCTGATGCTGCGCCCGGTGCCGCGCCCGCCCGAGCTGGCCCTGCCGCGCCTCGACCAGGCCGGGGCGCTGCGCGCGCTCGTGCAGCGCGCCGACGCGATGGCCGCGGCCGACCGCTTCGCCGGCACGGTGCTGGTGGCCCGCGACGGCCAGACCCTGCTGCACCGCCACTGGGGCCTGGCCGACCGCGAGGCCAAGCGCCCGGTCGACGCCGACACGCAGTTCCGCATCGGCTCGATGAACAAGATGTTCACCGCGGTCGCGGTGCTGCAATTGGTCGAGGCCGGAAAGCTCGGCCTGGACGACCCGATCGGCCAGCACCTGAAGGACTACCCCAACCGCGACGCCGCGGCGCGGGTCACGGTGCGGCACCTGCTCACCCACGGCGGCGGCACCGGCGACTTCTTCGGCCCCGAGTTCGACGCGAAGCGCATGCAGCTGCGCGACATCGCCGACTACGTCGGGCTGTTCGGCCCGCGCGCGCTGGCCCACGAGCCCGGCGCGCGCTTCGAGTACTCGAACTTCGGCTACATCGTGCTCGGCGCGGTGATCGAGGCGATCACCGGCCAGCGCTACGACGACGTCGTGAAGCAGCGCGTGTTCGGCCCCGCCGGCATGACCGCGACCGGCGCCGAGCCCGAGACGGCCAAGGTGCCGCAGCGCTCGAACGGCTACATGCGCCGCGGCGAGGGCTGGGTCTCGAACGCCGACACATTGCCCTGGCGCGGCACGCCGGCGGGCGGGGGCTACTCGACGGCGACCGACCTGCTGCGCTTCGCGCAGGCGCTCGAGGGCGGCAAGCTGCTGTCCAAGGCGATGCTGGCGCAGGCCACGAGCGACCAGCGCGACGGCTACGGCTTCGGCTTCGGCCCGCGCGGGGAGGGCAAGCTGCGCAGCTACGGCCACGGCGGCGGCGCGCCGGGCATGAACGGCGAACTGCAGGTCTACCCCGAACTCGGCGTCGTGCTGGTGGCCTTGAGCAACCTGGACCCGCCGGTGGCCTCGCGGCTGGTCGACTTCTACGCGCTGCGCATGCCGGTGCAATGAACAAGACTGTATAAATAAACAGTATCATGGTGCGAGCCGCCCGGACAGCGCGGGGCGGCCCGTGCCGATGTCCGCCGTCGTTTCTTCCCTGCCGGGCTATGCCGAGCTGCACTGCCGCAGCAACCACAGCTTCGGCCTCGGGGCCTCGCACCCCGAGGAATTGATCGGCCGCGCCCGCGCGCTCGGCTACAGCGCGCTGGCGATCACCGACGAGGCCTCGCTCGGCGGCGTCGTGCGCGCGCATGCCGAGGCCAAGCGCCTGGCGCTGCCGCTGATCGTCGGCGCGGAAATGCGGCTGCGGCGCGGCGCCGACGAGCCGCCATCGCTGCACCTGGTGGTGCTCGCGATGTCCCGCCGCGGCTACGGCAACCTGAGCCAGTGGATCACCGTCGCCCGCCGGCGCGCGCCGAAGGGCCAGTACGTCGCGCTGATGGCCGACGTCGAAGGCAAGGTGCCGAACACGCCCACGCTGGCCGGCCTGCCCGACTGCCTGGCGCTGCTGCTGCCGCCGCTCGAATTCGAGGCCGCGTTCGCGCAGGCCGTGTGGCTGCGAACCTGGTTCGGCGACCGCGCCGCGCTCGCGTTGCCGCTGCTGCACCGCGCGCACGATGCCGTGCGCATCGAGACCACGCAGCGCGTGGCCGCGCTGACCGGGCTGCCGGTGGCCGCGGTGGGCAGCGTGCTGATGCACGCGCGGTCGAGGAAGCCCTTGCAGGACATGCTGACCGCGACGCGCCACCACACCACCGTCGCCGAGGCCGGCTTCCGGCTGGAGCCGAACGCCGAAGCCCACCTGCGCCCGCGCGCGCGGCTGGCCGCGCTGTACCGGCCCGAATGGCTGGAGGCGACGCTGCAACTGGCCGGGCGCTGCGCCTTCTCGCTCGACGAGCTGCGCTACGAGTACCCGGAGGAGATCGTGCCCGCCGGCCACACGCCCGCGAGCTGGCTGCGCGAACTCACCGAGCGGGGCGTCAAGACCCGCTTCCCGCAGGGCGAGCCGGCATCGGTGCGCAAGACCATCGAGCACGAACTCGCCTTGATCGCGCAACTGCAGTACGAGCCGTACTTCCTGACCGTGGCCGATCTGGTGCACTGGGCGCGCAGCCAGGGCATCCTGTGCCAGGGCCGCGGCAGCGCGGCGAATTCGGCGGTGTGCTACTGCCTGGGCGTGACCGAAGTCGACCCGGCGCGCATGAGCCTGCTGTTCGAGCGCTTCATCAGCGCCGAGCGCAACGAGCCGCCGGACATCGACATCGACTTCGAGCACCAGCGCCGCGAAGAGGTGATCCAGTACGTCTACCGCAAGTACGGCCGGCACCGCGCCGCGCTGACCGGCGTGGTCATCAGCTACCGCCCGCGCAGCGCGCTGCGCGACGTGGGCCGCGCGCTGGGCTTCGACCTGGAGCGCATCGACGCGGTGAGCAAGAGCCAGCACTGGTTCGACGGCCGCAGCGTCAACGCCGAGCGCCTGCGCGAGAACGGCTTCGACCCCGAATCCAGGCTCTGCCAGCTGTGGATGGAACTGACGAAGACCTTGATCGGCTTCCCGCGCCACCTGAGCCAGCACCCCGGCGGCTTCGTCATCGCGCGCGACCAGCTGGCGCGGCTGGTGCCGGTGGAGAACGCGGCGATGGAAGGGCGCAGCGTGATCCAGTGGGACAAGGACGACCTGGACGCGCTGGGCCTGCTGAAGGTGGACCTGCTGGCTTTAGGGATGCTGAGCGCGATCAAGCGCGCGCTGGCGATGGTGGGCGACAAGCTCGGGGAAACCTTCGTCATGCAGTCGGTGCCGGCGGAAGACGAGGCCACCTATCACATGCTCTGCGCCGGCGACAGCGTGGGCACCTTCCAGGTCGAGAGCCGGGCGCAGATGAGCATGCTGCCGCGCCTGCAGCCGCGCTGCTTCTACGACCTGGTGATCGAGGTCGCGATCGTGCGGCCGGGCCCGATCCAGGGCGGCATGGTGCACCCGTACCTGAAGCGGCGCAGCGGCGAGGAGGCGGTGGACTACCCCAGCGACGAAGTCAAGCAGGCGCTGCAGCGCACGCTGGGCGTGCCGATCTTCCAGGAGCAGGTGATGCAGCTGGCGATCCTGGCCGCCGACTTCACGCCCGGCGAGGCCGACAAATTGCGCCGCGCGATGGCGGCGTGGAAGCGCAAGGGCGGCCTGGGCCCGTTCCACGAACGGCTGGTGGGCCGCATGGTGGCCAAGGGCTACCAGCCGGAATACGCCGAGCGCATCTTCAAGCAGATCGAAGGCTTCGGCGAATACGGCTTCCCGGAAAGCCACGCGGCGAGTTTTGCGCTGCTGGTCTACGTCAGCGCGTGGCTCAAATGCCACCACCCGGACGCCTTCCTGGCCGCCTTGCTGAACAGCCAGCCGATGGGCTTCTACGCCCCCGCGCAGCTGGTGCGCGACGCGCGCGAGCACGGCGTGACCGTGCGGCCGGTGGACGTGACCTGCAGCGACTGGGACAGCATTCTCGAAGGGCGGGGTACGGGGTTGCGTCCGGTGCGCCTGGGCCTGAACCGCATTGGCGGGCTGCAGGAAGAGGCCGCGATGCGCATCCTGGCCGCGCGCGCCGAGGCGCCGTTCGCCGGCGCCGAAGACCTGGCGCGCCGCGCGAAGCTGGACGCGCACCAGCTGCAACTGCTGGCCGGCGCCGATGCATTGGTCGGCATCACCGGCCACCGCCACCAAGCCGCCTGGGCCGTGGCCGGCGTGGACACCCGCGCCACGCCGATGCTGGCCCGCACCCGCACGCACGAAGACGCGGTGGACCTGGCCGCGCCGAACGCGGTGGCGCAGACGGTGGCCGACTACCGCGCGCTGGGCCTGACGCTGGGCATGCACCCGGTGGGCCTGCTGCGCGGGGAGCTCGCGCCCTTCAAGGTGCAGCCGGCGGCGGTGCTGAAGGGCTACCCCAACGGGCGCCTCGCGCGCGCCAGCGGCCTGGTCACGCACCGCCAGCGGCCCGAGACGGCCAAGGGCGTGGTCTTCGTGACGCTGGAGGACGAGACCGGCAGCGTCAACGTCATCGTCTGGCCGCAGATCGTCGAGCAGCAGCGCCGCGCGCTGCTGGGCAGCACATTGCTCACCGTCTACGGCATCTGGCAATGCGAAGGCCAGGTGCGCCACCTGATCGCGCGCAAGCTGGTGGACCACACGCCGCTGCTGCAGGGGCTGGACGTGAAGAGCCGGAATTTCAGGTGAGCGAGAGATGGTCGTCGACCGTGCGCCATGGGTCGCTGGCATCACCGTGCGCCTGCGCGTGGCGCGAGAGGAACTGGACGTGCGTCGGGCCGTCAAGCAGGCGGGTGGCCAATGGGACGCCGCCGCCGGCCTGTGGCGGCTGCCGCTAGGCGCCGTGCGAAGGCTGGGACTGGCGAGCCAGGTTGCGGCAGACGGCGGCGAGTGATCAGCGACATGTCCACTGCTGGTACCGGAACAATGGCAACATGTGGACAGGCGCCGGGGTCGAAAAGACCTTGCGCTCGAAAGCAACGTTTGGCCTCACAACTTGCCGCGCCATAGACCTTGCCCAATCACATCAACTACGGCCGATACCTGATGCCTCTCCTGGCTGTGGACTTGTCTCCGCAGGGTACGGCGTCTCTCAAGCGGTACGCTGGCGTGGCGTTCTACCTTCAGGCCGATGGTCTGCTTGCTACGTGCAAGCACATCATTCAGTCGTTGGAGCCCGGGGAGACATTGGTCGCCAAGAACCTCCTTACGGGCGACACGGAGCGACTGATAGACACACGGTGCCACCCAACAGCAGACTTTGCGTTGTGCCGAACACTGTCGCCGACAACGCACGACTACTTTCGGCACCTTGACATTGAGCCTGCGCTTGGTACGGACGTTCAAGCCCTCGGCTTTACAGCTGCCGGAGCCGAAGGTCGAAACCTCGTCGTCGAGTCAAGGCTGTTCAAGGGCTACATAAGTATGTCCGGAAAGCATCCGGCAAGGCCTGATGCGAGGAGCACACTTGCGGTCTCTTTCCCTTCGCTCAGAGGGTTCAGTGGCGCACCCGTCATTTGCGGGTCAGGATCGGCGCTCGTTGGCATGCTGTACTCGAATCTTGAGTCGACCATCGAACTCTTCAAGTATGAGGAGGTGAAGGACGGTGCTCATCGCTTTTCTGAATCAGTGCATCGTGTATTGGAGTCGGGACTTGTTCAACCGATCTCTGACATCCGCTCGTTCGTCGACGAACTTGGAGTTACGCTGCAGTGAGGCGTAGCCAGTCGCCCAAGCGCGGACCGGCATTGCCGTGGCGATTGGCTCGCGATACGCTCGTTGTCTATCCTGCGCTTGGCGCGCCAACCTCCTGATTGCCGCCTGCCGCCTAGGCCAACGCACAGGCTCTGTAGAACATGCCCCGCCGCACCACAATTCTTCAAGTCTTCGTCGCTTCTCCATCGGACGTTCAGGACGAGCGATTGGCTCTGGAAGCAGTAGTCAAAGAGCTGAACGCAACATGGTCGCGTTCATTGGGCATAGTGCTTGAACTGTTCAAGTGGGAGACCCACGTTAGACCCGGCTTCGCGCAAGACGCGCAGTCTGTTGTCAATGACCAAAGCCCGCGCGACTACGACGTTTTTATCGGCATCTTTTGGTCTCGCGCCGGAACCGCTACTGAACGGGCGGCATCAGGCTCCATCGAGGAGTTTGAGAGGGCTTTTGCGCGACGCCAGTTAACAGGCTCGGCTCCGGAGCTAATGGTCTACTTTAAGGAAGCGCCGCTCCACCCGTCCAAGATCGACCCCTCCCAGTTTCTCGCCCTTCAACAGTTCCGCGCGTCACTTCAGGCTCGGGGAGGGTTGCTCTCTGTCTTCGAGGAAGTGGCAAGCTTCGAAGCGTCCGTTCGAGCGCATCTGTCGGCGATCGCACAGAGGTTTGCTCGAATCAGCGAGTCTAGTTCGGGAGCAGTTGGTGGAGCTCTTGTTGCAGGCGAAGCTATAGACGATCTTCCTGAGGATGACTTTGGGCTTCTCGACCTTATGGACATCTATACGAACCACACGCGCGAGATGATTGCAGCCATGGAAGCGATCAACGAGGCTACCGTGCGGATGGGAGAGCAGGTATCCGAGCGCGCGAAGGAACTCTCAGGGCATGGCGACCTAACCGAGGCGCACAAACGCAAAGTTGTTAGGCGTGCAGCGGAAGACATGATTCGGTTCGCCACTGCGGTTGACACACATCTGCCAACTCTCTCTGAAGCGAGACAGGGTGCCTTCTCAGCACTTGGTCAGGCCATACCGCTTATGGCCGACTTCGCCACAGACCCCTCTGAAGTGCGGGCACTCAAGTCAACCCTCAATGACACTGCGGGCACATCGTTCGGGATCAAGCCGTCTGTTGCTTCCATGCGGCAAGCAGTCTCCTCAGTGCCGCGCATCAGTCGAGAGATAAACCAGGCAAAACGCGCTGTCATCGCAAGCGTCGATCGCTTTGTTAGCGAGCTGGACACGATTGAGTCCACAGCTGGGAATATCGTTGAATCTCTTGACCAACTCTACAAGGCCCTTCAGGACAGGCGAACAGGCAACGATGGGGCCTAAGTCCTCGGTCAAGCGCCCTCGCGTGCGGCTTGGCCTCTAGCCTAGTCATCCCAGCCATCCGGCCTTCGCATGCTGGTAGCCGTGCCTTCAACCTTCGACGACAGAAGGGCTGTTGCTTTCGCCAATGACTTGCCCGGGTTCGAGGCGGAACCCGAACTGGTCATTGACTTCTCCCCTCTGAACTGGGTCTACCCATTTGGAACATTGGTCATCGCTCATGCCATTCGCCAGGTAATCATTCGAAGGCGCTCAAGAGGGCTACAGACACATGTTCAAGGACATCAAGCAGTAGCTGGTGCCGTTTCGTACTTGAAGTACTTTGGGTTCTTCAGGTACATCGGTGTAAACGCGGGCCTAGATGTGAACGCGGCTCCCGGCGGATCTAGATACCTTCCTGTGACATTGTTCAATAAGGCGGGCCTTGCGCAACGACAGGGCACACGGCTGCTGCAAGACACGCTAGACGAGGATTGCCGTCGCCTTGCGCAAGTGATCTTCTCGAAACCCGAGGAGTGCTCCGCAGCAGACATGCTGGGATACTGCTTCAGAGAGCTACTAAGAAACTCCTTCGAACATGCGAACGTATCCTCATGCGCGGCGATGGCTCAACGCTGGGACAACGGTCTAGCTGAAGTTGTGATTGCGGACCATGGGATAGGAATCTACAGGTCGCTTTCCCAAGTTCACGAAGTCCAATCTGAGGAAGAAGCGCTGCGTCTTGCGCTAAAGCCTGGCATTTCCAGTGGTGCCAGCCGGGCTACGGGCGGTGTCTGGGACAATACTGGCTTTGGGCTATACGTTGTCTCTCAGCTTGGTGTTCGCTACGGCGCCTTCTCCATGATCAGTTCGGAGCGTGTCCTAGCGAATCCCACATCCCTAGTCCCCTTGCCGTCAATCGCGCTCAGTGGGACGATCGTCAAGCTCAGGGTATCGACGAACGATGCCGAGTACTGGCCCAATATTCTTGCGAACATAGTGAAGGATGGCGAGGCCGAGGCAGCATTGATCCCTGGCGCCATTCGGAGTGCATCGGGTGGTTCTAAGAAGTCCAATACCTGGGGTGGCTAGCCATTCGCTCCAGTAGAGCGCCAACAGCGTAGCGTCCGCTTCGCTCAAACGTTCGGCTTCAGGAGAGCGACATTGCCGCACTTCCGCATCGACTCCCACGACGGCCTGCCCGCCGACGAATGCGCCATCGTCGACCGCGGCCTGGGCGAGTTCAACGACCAGGCCGCGCCGCTGCACGAGGTGCAGCCGCTGTCCTGCTTCGTCCGCGACGGCGCCGGCCGCGTGGTCGGCGGCGCGATCGGGCGCCGCTGGGGCGAACTGTGCGAACTGCAGCAGCTCTGGGTCGACGCGGCGCACCGCGGGCAGGGGCTGGGCGTGCGCCTGGTCGCCGAGTTCGAGCGCCATGCCGCGCGCAAGG
>CALJUI010000505.1 GCA_937975735.1 uncultured Rubrivivax sp. | reverse complement strand
TTGCCCGTGGTGCCGCTCGTGTAGCACAGCGAACTGGCGTGCTGCTCGTCGAACTGCGGCCAGTCGAAGCGGTCGTCCTGCGCCGCGACCAGTTCCTCGAAGCACAGCAGGCCCGGCACCTTGCTCGACGCCGGCATGTGCGCGCGGTCGGTCATCAGCACGTAGTGCTTCACCGTCTTCAGCCGCGCGGCCACCGCCTCGACCAGCGGCAGGAAGGTCAGGTCGAAGAACAGCACGCGGTCTTCGGCGTGGTCGGCGATGTAGGTCAGCTGGTCCGGGTGCAGGCGCGGGTTCAGCGTGTGCAGGATCGCGCCGATGCCCGAGGCGGCGTAGTAGACCTCCATGTGCCGGTGGCCGTTCCAGGCCAGCGTCGCGACGCGGTCGCTGTCGGCGACGCCCAGCGCGATCAGCGCCTTGGCCATCCGGCGCGCGCGCGCCGCCAGCTCGCGATAGGTGCTGCGGTGGATGTCGCCCTCGATCCGCCGCGACACGATCTCCTGCGCGCCGTGGTGGCGCTCGGCATGCACGAGCAGGTTGGAGATCAGCAGCGGCTGCTGTTGCATCAGACCCTTCATGGCGGCGCTCCTCGTCGTTGTTCGATCGCCGCATTCTGACCCACGCCGACCCGGCGCCGACCCGGGGCCTGCCCGCACGCGGGCGCCGACACATCGTGTTTCCGCTCGTTTCCGCGAGGGTTGTAGGCTCGGGGTTGCGCCGCGCCGTTCCACCCTTCTCCCCTGCCCGCTGCCGCATGTTCGGACGATCCCGCTCAGATTCCTTCTCGCTCTACGGCAAGCGCCGCTCGCGCTGGCGCCTGCCCGGCTGGCTGCTGTGGTGGCTGTTCGGCGCCATCGCCGGCGCGGCGGCGGTGGTCTACGTGCAGGAGCGCCACCTGCCGCCGCGGCTGTCGGCCGGCGAGACGGCGCAGCTGCGCGCGGCCTTCGCCGAGGCCGACGCCGAGCGCACGCGCCTGCGCCAGGCCGACGCCGAGCGCCAGCGCCTGGCCGAGGAGCTCAAGGCCAGCCAGGCAGCGCGCACGCGGCAGGCCGAGGAGCTCAGGCTCGCGGTCGACGCGCTGCCGCCGGCCCCGCGCGGCGGCCTGGTCGAGGTGCGCGCCGCGCAGTTCGACGCCCGCGGCGGCGAACTGCACTACCAGCTGGTGCTGACGCGCGCCGGCGCGTCGACGCCGCTGTCGGCGGTGCTGAAGTTCACGGTGGCCGGCGTGTCGAGCAGCGGCGGCGCGGCCAACGCCGCGCTGCCGCCGCTGCCGGTGTCGATCGGCCGGCAGGCCATCGTGCGCGGCAGCGTGCCGCTGCCCGACGGCGTGCAGGCGCGCCAGACCACGGTGCAGGTGCTGGACAAGCCCGACGGGCGCCAGCTCGGCATGCGCGTGCTGCTGGTGCAGTAGGAGCCTGCACGGCAGAGATCGGCACCCGCGCCGGGGTGGTCCGAGCCGCTGGCGTAGGCGCGTCGCGCAGCCCGGGCTGGCCGCCCGGGCAAGCGGCGCAACGCCCGCCAGCGGCTCGGGATGCCCCGGCCCTTCGGGTTGAGCCCGTTTCGGGGCGCATCCGGCGTTGCGGCGCTGGCCTGGGCGCGAGCCCAGGCGGCGCGCCGCGCCTTGCCTGCACCCCGAAGCGGGCTCAACGCGGGCGCCGATCTCTGCCGCGCAGGCTCCTAGCGCCCGGCGGCGCGCGGCCGCCTGCCGCGAGAATGCGGCCATGCAGACCCCTTCCATCGGCGCGCTCAGCGGCGCCGCCTTCGCCACGCTGCTGCTCATCGCCTTCATGATGGGCGCCAACCACGTCGCCGCGCGCGTGGCCTTCGACCACGGTGTCGGCGTCGCCGCCGCGGGGCCCGTCCGCTGCGCGGGCACCGCCGCCGTCGTCGGCGCGCTGCTGCTGATCTATCGGGTGCCGGTGCGCCTGAACCCGCGCCACCGCCGCATGCTGCCGGCGATCGGTCTGCTGGTGGGCGTGCAGAGCCTGTGCCTGTACTCGGCGGTGGCACGGCTGCCGGTGGCGCTGGCGCTGCTGGCCTTCAACACCTACCCGCTGTGGACCGCGTTCTGGGCGTGGATCGCCTATGGCCAGCGCGCCGAGCCGCGCATGCTGCGCGCGATGCCGGTGATGCTGCTCGGCCTGGCGCTGGCGCTCGACGTCCTCGGCGCCGCCTCGGGCCTGGGTGCGGCGGCGCACTGGAGCCGCATCGGCGCCGGCGTCGGCTTCGCGCTGGCCGCGGCGGCGACCTTCGGGCTGGCGCTGGTGATGACGCAGCACGAGGCCGGCGACCTGGACGGCCGGCTGCGCACGGCCACCACGATGTCCATCGTGGCGCTGATCGCGCTGGCCGGCGTGGCCGCGCAGGGCGGATTCCGGCTGCCGCAGGCCGCCGCCGGCTGGTGGGGCCTGCTCGCCCTGACCTTCCTCTACGGCACCGCGTTCACGATCATGTTCACGGTGCTGCCGCGGCTGGGCGTGGTGGGCAACTCGGCGATCATGAACATCGAGCCGATCTTCGCGCTGGCGCTCGCGTGGGGCCTGCTCGGTCAGGCGATCGCGCCGGTCCAGGTCGCCGGCGGCGTGCTGGTCGTGGCCACCGTGATCTGGCTCGGGCGGCGGCGCCGCTGAACGCGCCCGTGACGCCGCGATGACCGCGACTGCAACAGTCTGAAGGCGAGGTAAAGGGCGGAAACGGTGCGAACGATTCCGCCCCGTTGCGGCACATACTGGGCCGAAGACAGCCCGGAGCGACGATGTCCACCGTCTCCCCAACCGCCCCCGCCGAACAGCAGCGGCGCCGACTGGCCCGGCTGGTCGCGCGCGTGTACCGCGCCGCCGACGCGCCGCTGCGCCTGCGCATGCTGGACTGCCTGTTGCGGCCGCTGAGCACGCTGAGCATCGCCGCCGTTGCCGCCGGAGCGTTCGGCGTGTTCCTGCACGGCCGGATCGCCGCCGACAGGGTCACGCGCTTCTCGCGCGAGCAGGTGGGCGAGCTTGCGCGCTATGCGCACGAGGTCGACCCCGATGTGCTGCGTTCACTGGCCGAACTGCTGACCCAGCCGTCGGCGGGCGTGGCCGCGTTCAGCGCGGCGGCCCTGGTCGCCGCCAGCCGCCGGCTGCGCGGCGCGGGTTCGGCCACCCGGTGATTCAGCCGGTTGCGCGTCGTGGCGCGCTTCAGATCGCCACTAGAGGATGCCGGCCTCCGCGTACGGCTCGCCGGCGGCGATGCGCGCATAGCCCAGCCGCGTCAGGTCGATCGACCGGAACTCGCCATGCACGATCAGCTCGGCGATCGCGCGCCCGGTCGCCGGCGCATGCATCATGCCGTGGCCGGAGAAGCCGGCCGCCGTGTACAGGTTCGGCAGGCCGCCGGTCCAGGCGCCGATGACCGGGTTGCCGTCGAGCTCGTTCTGCTCGTACAGCCCGGACCAGGTGCGGTGGCAGCGCGCCGCCTCGAAGACCGGGAAGCGATGCGCGACGGCGGGCCAGACCACGCGCTCGAAGTAGTCGTGGTCGACCTCGAAGTTGAAGCCGCGCGCTTCGCTGCCGTCGACCAACCCGCCTGAGAACCCACGGCCTTCGGAGCGGAACGCCAGCCGGGCCACGTCCTTCACGTAGGGCAGCTTCTCCACCGGCGCGCCGGCGGTGAAGTAGTGCTCGAAGCGGCGCAGCGGCGACACCGGCAGGTGCATGCCGAAGAGCCCGGCGACGCCGCCCGACCACGCGCCGGCCGCATTGACGAAGGCGTCGGCGGCGATCGACCTGCCGTCGTCGAGTCGCACGCTGCACACCTTCACGGCATCGGTCCGCGCCGCGACCACCCGCGCCGCGACGTACTGCGCGCCGAGCTCGACCGCCTTGCGCCTGAATCCCCACAGCAGCCCGGTCGGGTCGCACCAGCCGTCGTGCGGCGTGTGCGCGCCGGCGCCGAGGTCGTCGACGTTCATCGACGGGAAGCGCGCCTTCAGCCCCGCCGGGTCGAGCAGGTCGACGTGGCAGCCATGGTCGCGCTGCACCTGCACGTTGCGCTCGAGCGCCGCCACCTGCGCCGGCGGCACGATGAACAGGTAGCCGCCCTCGACCCAGTCGACCGGCGCCGGCCGGTCGGCCGTGGCCATCGTGCGCTCGAATTCGCGGATGAACTGGATGCCGAAGATCGACATCCGGATGTTCTCGGGACCGCTGAACTGCACGCGGCAACCGCCGGAGGCTCGCAGCGTGGACGCCAGTTCGTAGCTCGGGTCGGGCTCGATCACGATCACCCGCAGGCCCGGCGACTCGCGCAGCAGGAAGTAGGCGATGCTGGAGCCGACGATGCCGCCACCGATCACGGCGACGTCGGCGTGCGGCGTCGCCGCAGTCATCGGGGCTCGGCCTCGATCGGCAGCCGCACCTCGCCCTTGATCTCCTTCAGCACGATGCTCGAGCGCACGTGGGTGATGCCCGGCAGCTTGAACAGCGTGTCGTGCAGAAAGGCCTCGTAGCGGCGGATGTCGGGCACCAGCACGGTCATGATGTAGTCGGCCTGGCCGGTGGTGCTGACGCACTGCACGATCTGCGGGCTCTCGGCCACCGCGCGCTCGAAGCGCCGCACCTCGTCCTCGCCATGCTGGCTCAGGTTGGCCTCGACGACGAC
Source organism: uncultured Rubrivivax sp. (assembly GCA_937975735.1). GTDB lineage: Bacteria > Pseudomonadota > Gammaproteobacteria > Burkholderiales > Burkholderiaceae_C > Rubrivivax. The sequence continues at coordinate 17,291 of CALJUI010000505.1, read as the reverse complement.
GCGCAGCCCGAGGCCGACCTTGTCGCGGTCGACCAGCGCTGTGTAGCCGCGGATCACGCCGGCGGCCTCCATCTGCTTGATGCGCTTCCAGCACGGCGTCGCCGAAAGGCCGACCCGCTCGGACAACTGCTGCACCGTCAGCCGGGCGTCGCGCTGCAGCTCGGCGAGGATCAGCCGGCAGTAGCGGTCGAGAACTATTTCCTCCGACATCGACGAATCCGAGAACGAAACGGTTCGATTCTCTCCCACACCGGGGTAATGGGGAACGACTTTCCCGCCGTGTCGAACTACCCTAACGGATTGACGCCGAACAAGGAGCGGTCATGGCCTCCCCCATCCAGCGCCCCGACTACCGCCTGTCCGACAACCTCTGGGCCGACTCGGGCGCGGTCTTCCTGACCGGCACGCAGGCGCTGGTGCGCCTGATGCTGATGCAGCGCGCGCTCGACAAGGCGCGCGGGTGGAACACCAACGGCTTCGTCAGCGGCTACCGCGGCTCGCCACTGGGCATGCTCGACCAGGCGATCTGGAAGGCCGGGCCGAAGTTCCTTGATGCCGGCATCCGCTTCGTGCCGGCGATCAACGAGGAGCTCGGCGCGACCCAGGTGCTCGGCACGCAGCGCGTCGAGTCCGACCCCGAACGCACCGTCGACGGCGTGTTCTCGATGTGGTACGGCAAGGGCCCCGGCGTCGACCGCGCCGGCGACGCGATCAAGCACGGCAACGCCTACGGCTCGAGTCCGCACGGCGGCGTGCTGGTGGTGGCCGGCGACGACCACGGCTGCGTGTCGTCGTCGATGCCGCACCAGAGCGACCAGCTGCTGCAGGCCTTCCACATGCCCGTGCTGTCGCCGGGCAACGTCGCCGAGTACCTCGAGTTCGGCCTCTACGGCTGGGCACTGTCGCGCTACAGCGGCAACTGGGTGGGCATGACGGCGCTGTCCGAGGTCGTCGAGAGCGGCTCGACGGTGGACCTGGACCTGATCAACGCGCGGATCGCCGGTTGGGCCGTTCCCGAGACCGTGCGCACGACCACCGGCCACCAGCCGCCGGCCGACGGCCTGCACTACCGCTGGCCCGACCTGCCGTCGCTGCGCATCGAGACGCGGCTGGCCGACAAGCTGGCCGCGGTGGCCGCGTTCGCGCAGGTCAATGCGATCGACCGCCAGGTCATCGAGTCGGCCCACGCGCGTTTCGGCATCGTCACCAGCGGCAAGGCGCACTACGACCTGATGGAGGTGCTGCGGCGCCTGGAGATCACGCCGGCGATGCTGGCCGAGGCCGGCGTGCGCCTCTACAAGGTCGGGCTGTCCTTCCCGATCGAGACGACGCGCATGCGCGCCTTCGCCACCGGCCTGCAGGAAGTGCTGGTGATCGAGGAGAAGGGCGACGTGATCGAGGCGCAGCTGCGCGCGCTCTTCTACAACGACCCGGTGCGCCCGGTGATCGTCGGCAAGCGCGACCGCAGGGGCCAGCCGCTGGTGTCGGCGGCCGGCGAACTGCGGCCCTCGCGCCTGATCGAGATCGTCGCGCACTGGATCGCCGAGCACTTCCCGAACAACGCCACGCTGGGCGACCACCTGCAGCACGTGCGCGACTTCACGCTGCCCGAGCTGCTCGCCAACGACGCCGACAGCGTCAAGCGCCTGCCCTACTTCTGCGCCGGCTGCCCGCACAACACCAGCACCGTGGTGCCGAAGGGCTCGACCGCGCGCGCCGGCATCGGCTGCCACTTCATGGCCAACTGGATGGACCGCGAGACCGCCGGCCTGATCCAGATGGGCGGCGAAGGCGTCGACTGGGTCAGCCACTCGATGTTCACGAAGGTGCCGCACGTCTTCCAGAACCTCGGCGACGGCACCTACTACCACTCGGGCTACCTGGCGATCCGCCAGGCCGTCGCCGCGAGGGCGACGATCACCTACAAGATCCTGTTCAACGACGCCGTCGCGATGACCGGCGGCCAGCCGGTCGACGGCGTCATCAGCGTCGACGCCATCGCGCGCCAGGTCGAGAGCGAAGGCGTCCGCCAGGTCGTCGTGCTGTCGGATCACATCGGCAAGTACGACGCCATCAAGGGCAAATTCCCGGCCGGCACGACCTTCCACGACCGCAGCGAGCTCGACGCGGTGCAGCGCCGCCTGCGCGAGATCCCCGGCGTCACCGTGCTGATCTACGAGCAGACCTGTGCCGCCGAGAAGCGGCGCCGGCGCAAGAAGGGCGAACTGGTCGACCCCGACAAGCGCCTGTACATCAACGAGCATGTCTGCGAAGGCTGCGGCGACTGCACGGTGCAGAGCAACTGCGTCGCGGTGCTGCCGCACGAGACCGAGTTCGGCCGCAAGCGCAAGATCGACCAGAGCAGCTGCAACAAGGACTACAGCTGCGCCAAGGGCTTCTGCCCGAGCTTCGTCGGCATCACCGGCGGCAAGCCGCGCAAGAAGTCCGGCGCGCTGGTCGCCGGCCGGGGCGACTTCGAGGCCCGCGTCGCCGGCTTGCCGCTGCCGGCGCCGCACGAGTGGACCGGCCCCTACGACCTGCTGGTCACCGGCGTCGGCGGCACCGGCGTGGTGACGGTGGGCGCGGTGATCGCGATGGCCGCGCACCTGGAGGGCAAGAGCGCCAGCGTGCTCGATTTCATGGGCTTCGCGCAGAAGGGCGGCTCGGTGCTGAGCTTCGTGCGCTGGGCCGACAGGCCCGAACGGCTGAACCAGGTCCGCATCGACACCCAGCAGGCGGATGCCATCCTGGCCTGCGACCTCGTCGTCGGCGCGTCGCCCGAGGCGCTGGGCACGGTGCGGCGCGGCCGCACGAAGATCCTGGCCAACACCCACGAGGTGCCGGTGGCCGAGGCGCTGAAGAACCCCGACGCCAGCCTGAAGGTCGACCGGCTGCTCGACAAGCTCGAATTCGCCGCCGGCGCCGACGCCGTCGAGACCTTCGATGCGCAGACGCTGGCCGAGGACTTTCTCGGCGACACGATCGTCGCCAACATCCTGGCGCTGGGCTACGCCTGGCAGCGCGGACTGGTGCCGGTGAGTCTGCAGGCGCTGACCCGGGCGATCGAACTCAACAACGTCGCGGTGCCGACCAACCTGCTCGCCTTCTCGCTCGGCCGCCTGGCCGCCGCCGACCCGAAGGCCTGCGACGAGCTGCTCGGCGCGCCGGCCGAGGCCGCTCAGCCGCGGACGCTGGACGCGCTGATCGAGCGCGCCGCCGAGCACCTGACCGGCTGGCAGGACGCCGCCTGGGCGGCGCGCTACCGCGCCACGGTCGAGCGGGTCCGCAAGGCCGAGTCGGCGCTGGCCGGCGGCGACTCGACACTGCCGGTCACGCGCGCGGTGGCGCAGAGCCTGCGCAAGCTGATGTCGTACAAGGACGAGTACGAGGTCGCGCGGCTGTACACCGACGGTCGCTTCCGCGCCGACCTGGCGGCACACTTCGACGGCGACCTGACGCTCGAGTTCTACATGGCGCCGCCGCTGGTCAGCCGGGCCAAGGACGGCCAGGCGCCGAAGAAGCTGCGGTTCGGGCCCTGGCTGCTGCCGGCGCTCGGCTGGCTGGCCAAGGGCCGGCGGCTGCGCGGCACGGCGCTCGACCTGTTCGGGCGCACCGAGGAGCGGCGGATGGAGCGCGAACTGATCACCCAGTTCGAGGCGCGGGTCGCCGAACTGGTGCCGCTGCTGACGCCGGCGAACCAGGCGCTGGCGGCGCAGATCGCGGCGCTGCCGCTGACGATGCGCGGCTTCGGCCACGTCAAGATCGGCAACGTCGCACTGGCGCGCGCGCGCGAGGCCGAGCTGCTGCACCGGCTGAATCCGCAGCGCTGGCCGAAGCCGCCCGCCTCGGGCGGCGCGGGACAGATCCGCGGCATCGCGGTCGTCGCGAGCCCCTGAACGGCGGCGGCAGGACCTGCTGGACAATGGCCGCAGGTTTCTCCGCATTCTGCTGCGCCGGGACTTGCGCACAGAATTTGCTAGCCGTTTCCCCGTCCGCTTCCAGCTTCTAGGAGTCTTCCATGCCGCTTGCGTCGATCACTCGCCGCGCCCTGTTCGTGGCCGCCCTGGCCCTGTCCGCCGCGGCGCCCGCCGCCGCCCAGACCCCGATCAAGTTCCAGCTCGACTGGCGCTTCGAAGGCCCGTCGGCGCTGTTCCTGGCCTCGGCCGCCAAGGGCTACTACAAGGCCGCCGGGCTGGACGTGACGATCGACGCCGGCAACGGCTCGGGCGGCACCGTCACGCGGGTCGCCTCGGGCACGTACGACATGGGCTTCGCCGACCTCGCCGCGCTGATGGAGTTCCACGCCAACAACCCGGACGCGCCGAACAAGCCGGTCGCCGTGATGATGGTCTACAACAACACGCCGGCCGCGGTGCTGGCGCTGAAGAAGAGCGGCATCAAGAGCCCGGCCGACCTCAACGGCCGCAAGCTCGGCGCGCCGGGCTTCGACGCCGGCCGCAAGGCCTTCCCGATCTTCGCCAAGGCCAACGGCATCTCGGGCGTGCAGTGGACCAGCATGGATCCGCCGCTGCGCGAGACGATGCTGGTGCGCGGCGACATCGAGGCGATCACCGGCTTCTCGTTCACCTCGCTGCTGAACCTGGAGGCGCGCGGCGTCGCGCCGGCCGACATCGTCGTGCTGCCCTACGGCGCCCACGGCGTGAAGCTGTACGGCAACGCGATCGTCGCGAGCCCGAAGCTGATCAAGGAGAACCCGGCCGCGGTGAAGGCCTTCCTGGCGGCCTTCGCCAAGGGCGCGAAGGAGGTGATGGCGAACCCGGACGCATCGATCGGCTACGTCAAGGAGCGCGACGGCATCATCAACGTGGACCTGGAAAAGCGCCGGCTGCGGCTGGCCATCGACGCCGTCGTCGCCAGCCCGGACGCCCGCGCCGAAGGCTTCGGCCAGGTCGTGCCGGGCCGGCTGGCGCTGATGGCCTCGCAGGTGTCGGATGCGTTCAACACGAAGAACCGCGTCGACCCGACCGCGGTCTGGACCGACGCCTTCCTGCCGTCGCAAGCCGAGCTGAACATCCTGCCCCCCGCGAAGAAGTAGCACGGTGGCGTCGTTCGTCGACTTCGACCAGGTCTGGCTGGCCTACAACGACGAACTGCTCGCCGCCGGGCAGTTCGCGGTCGAGGACATCTCGCTGCAGGTCGGCGAGGGCGAGTTCATCGCCATCGTCGGCCCGTCGGGTTGCGGCAAGTCGACCTTCATGAAGCTGGCCACCGGCCTCAAGATGCCCAGCCGCGGCAAGATCCACATCGGCGGCGCGCCGGTCACCGGGCCGCTGAAGATCAGCGGCATGGCCTTCCAGGCGCCGAGCCTGCTGCCCTGGCGCACGACGATCGACAACGTGCTGCTGCCGCTGGAGATCGTCGAACCCTACCGCTCGACGTTCAAGAAGAAACGCGCCGAGTACGAAGCCAAGGCGCGCGAGCTGCTCAAGAGCGTCGGCCTGGCCGGCTACGAGGACCAGTTCCCCTGGCAGCTCTCCGGCGGCATGCAGCAGCGCGCCAGCATCTGCCGCGCGCTGGTGCACGAGCCGAAGCTCCTGCTGCTCGACGAGCCCTTCGGCGCGCTCGACGCGTTCACGCGCGAGGAGCTCTGGTGCAACCTGCGCGACCTGCAGGCAGCGAAGAAGTTCAACGTCATCCTCGTCACCCACGACCTGCGCGAGAGCGTGTTCCTGGCCGACACCGTCTACGTGATGAGCAGGAGCCCGGGCCGCTTCGTCGTCAAGCGCGAGATCGACCTGCCGCGCCCGCGCGACCTCGAGATCACCTACACGCCGGCCTTCACCGACATCGTGCACGAGCTGCGCGGGCACATCGGCGCGATCCGGGGGGTGGCCGCATGATCGTCTCGAAACGGGTCGAACGCTGGTCGCCGCTGATCGTGCTGGCCGCGGTGCTGCTGCTGTGGCAGCTGGTCGTCAGCGTCTTCGACATCCCGGAGTTCATCTTCCCGAGCCCCTGGCAGATCGCACAGCAGTTCGCCGAGTTCGGCGGGCCTCTGCTCGACGCGGCCTGGAAGACCTTCTGGGTGACGATGCTGGGCTTCGGGCTGTCGATCGTGGTCGGCGTGCTGCTCGGTTTCCTGATCGGCAGCTCGCGTCTGGCCTACACCTCGCTGTATCCGCTGATGGTCGCGTTCAACGCGGTGCCCAAGGCGGCGGTGGTGCCGATCCTCGTCGTCTGGTTCGGCATCGGCCTCGGGCCCGGCGTGCTGACCGCCTTCCTGATCAGCTTCTTCCCGATCACCGTCAACATCGCCACCGGGCTGGCGACGCTCGAGCCCGAGCTCGAGGACGTGCTGCGCGTGCTCGGCGCGCGGCGCTGGGACGTACTGGTCAAGGTCGGCCTGCCGCGCTCGATGCCCTACTTCTACGGCAGCCTGAAGATCGCGATCACGCTGGCCTTCGTCGGCACGGTGCTGGCCGAGATGACGGCCGGCGACAGCGGCATCGGCTACCTGATGCAGACCGCCGGCAGCCAGCAGCGCATGTCGCTCGCCTTCGCCGGCCTGGTGACGATCGGCGCGATGGCGATGGCGATGTACGAGCTCTTCTCCTGGATCGAGAAGCGCACGACGGCCTGGGCCCATCGCGGCTCCCAGGCCGCATGACGCCCGAGCAGCAGGTGATGCACCTGCGCCGCGCGAACGCGGTGGCGCGCGCGGCGATGGACGCCGGCCATCACCCCTTCGGCGCGCTGCTGGTCGCGCCCGACGGCGAGACGGTATTGCTCGAGCAGCGCAACGTCGACAGCGTCAACCATGCCGAGGCGGTGCTGGCGCGCGAGGCGGCGCGCCTGTTCGCACCCGCGATGCTGTGGGACTGCACCCTCGTGACCACCGTCGAGCCCTGCGCGATGTGCGCCGGCACCCAGTACTGGGCGCACATCGGGCGCCTGGTCTACGGCATGAGCGAACGTGATCTGCTCGCGATCACCGGCGCCCACCACGAGAACCCGACGCTCGACCTGCCGTGCCGCGAGGTCTTCGCGCACGGGCAGAAGGCGGTGACGATCGTCGGGCCGGTCGCCGAGGTCGCCGACGAGATCGCGGCGCTGCACCGGTCGTACTGGAAGCGGCGTTAGCAGGGCCGCGGCCTCGCCTGCGCGACGCGCCGCCCGAGACTGCAGGCACGGGCCGCTCGTCGTGATCCGGCGAATCCGCCCTCCGGAGCCAGGTGCGGGTGACGGCACTCGCCCCGAAGTGCAGATCGGCGGCTATCGGCCAGGAGAGGCTGTCGAGCATTTCCTGGAGTGCCGTCTGTGATGACCGCTAGAGAGTGATGACCCGCCAGCTCGATTGCGGCATCGCTGAGAGCGTCCCGACTCGGGGATGGAGCAGGCATCCGTGACGATGATGCATTGCCAACGACCGCCCATGGGGGGGCGTCAACCGTACCGGCCGCAAGAAGCAGATGCTTGAGGCTCGATACCGGCAACACCGAAACGAGCATGCCTGCCTCGTCAGTTCATCCGATAGCGTGCCACCGCAGCCTCGTCCCAAGCGATGCCAATGCCGGGCTTGTCCGAGACGACAGCCGATCCGTCGACGATCCTGAGCGGCTCCTGCAGCAGCACATCAGCCCAGTCCACGTACTCGAGGTAATGCGCCGTTCGCGTCGCCGCCAGCAGGTGACTGCTGACCTCCGGCATCAGGTGCGAGCTCATCGGCACACCATGGGCGGCGGCGAGACCCGCCGCCTGCATCCACCCCGTCACGCCGCCGATGCGCGCAACGTCGGGCATCACCAGGTCGCACGCGACCTCGTCGAGGGCCTTCGCCATCGCCGTCGGGCCGTTGAAGTTCTCGCCCATCTGCACCGGCACCTCCAATTCGCGCGCGAGCCGCGCGTTGCCGGCGTAGTCGTCGTGGCGGATCGGCTCCTCGAGCCAGGCGATGCCCTCGTCCTGGATCGCCCGGCCACGCGCGAGCGCCTCCACCGTGGTCAGCGCCTGGTTGTAGTCGACCATCAGCTGCACGTCGTCGGGCAGGGCCTCGCGCACGGCGCGCACCGTGGCGAGGTCACCGGCCAGCGTCGGGTGGCCCAGGCGCAGCTTGACGGCCTTGAAGCCGCCCTCGAGCAGCTGCAGCGCTTCGCGTGCGGCCGCATCCGGTCCCATCAGCCCGAGACCGCAGGAGTTGTAAGCCGGCACGGCCTTCGTGGTGGCGCCGAGCACGCGCGCGAGCGGCTGGCCGACGCCGACGGCCAGCGCATCCCACAACGCCATGTCCAGCAGCGACAGCGCCATGCGCACGACGCCGGTGACCCCGAGCAGCGCGAAGCGGCGCTCGAGCGTGGGCGCGATGTCGGCCGGCGCGAGCGGCTCACCGCGCACGAGGTCGAGCGCATCATCGAGCACGTGGGCGATCGCGCGTGCACCGGATGGCTTGTACGCGAAGCAGTAGGCGCGGCCCACGACGCCGTCGCTGGTGCGCAGGTCGAGCAACAGCAGGGGCGCCTGCGTGACGGCGGCGGCGCTGGTGCCGAGTGGGTAGCGCAGCGGCACCAGCACCGGCACGCAGCGCAGACTCTCGATCCGCGCGTCGCGCAGCGCGGTCCCGGCGGCTCCCGTGTCGCCGGCGCTCACGCGGCTGCTCCACCAGCGCGCAGCGCGAGGATGTCGGCGACCGCACGGTTCAGCGGCGTCGGCACGCCGAGCGAGCGGGCGACTTCCACCACACCGCCCGACAGCCAGCGGACTTCGAGGCGATGACCTCGTTCGAGGTCGTGGTGCATCGACGAGGTCATGTCGTGGGCCACCGTGTCTGCGCGCTGCATCGCTCGATCGGCCTGGTCCGCATGGAGGGCCACACCGCGCGCGCGCCCCACGGCGACGACTTCGCGCATCAGGTCGTGCAGGAAGGCGCGCGTCTGCGCGTTCTCGCGGATCGGGCCGATCGTGCTGCGCATCGTCGTCGTCGCGGCGGACAGCCCGACGAGGAACACGTACTTTTCCCAGATCTCCCGCTCGATCGAATCCGAGATCTCGGCCTTGATTCCGCCCGCCAGGCAGGCGGCGAGGAACGCCTCCGCACGCGCCGATCGGCGGCCGTCGAATTCACCGAACACGAGCCGCTGCATGGGTCCGGTCTGCCGGATCACGCCGGGGCGATCGATCGTCGTGGCGACATAGCCGACGCCGCCCAGAATCCGCGCCGGCTCGTACGCGGCGCGCAGATAGGTGTCCTTCAAGACGCCGTTCTGGAACGACACGATCGCGGTGTCCGGCCCGATCAGCGGCCGGATCTGTTGCAGCGCGGCATCGGTGTCCCAGAGCTTGACGCAGAACATCACCAGGTCGACGGGGCCCACCGTGCGGGGATCGTCGGTGGCGTGCACGGGGGTCACCTGCAAGGGCTCCGGCCCCTCGATGCGCAGGCCCTCGCTGCGCATCGCCGCCAAGTGCGGGCCGCGGGCGATGAAGTACACGTCCGCGCCGCCCAGCGCCAGCCGCGCGCCGAAGTAGCCGCCCAATCCGCCCGACCCCATGACCGCAACGCGCATGTTGGTGTTCCTCACATCAGAAGCGAAGAAGCCCGCGGACCGGGATAACCGGGCTCGCGACGTTGCCGGCCAGGCGGATGGCGATCGCCTCTTCGTGGCCGATTCCGTCGCGGTGTCCGCTTTGGTCATCGTATTGCGAACCAGCCGCTTGCTCAACGGGAAAGAAGCCTCGACGCCGGAATGGCACGCTCCAGCCGATAGCCGGTCTATGACCGATGCGGACCGATCGATCGGCCATGAAGATCACCATCTCCGGCTCCAGGTCGAGTCCACTCCCTCACGACAGACGGCTCCCGGGGCGGCCAGCTGGAACGACTGCTTTGCGGCAGCGATCTCGATAACCGGTCAGCCGTGTGCCGGACCCAAGACGGTCGCTCGAGGCTTGTGACACCATCGGCGTCACGTCGTCCGTCGCCGTTGCCCCCATCCCGTCCTGCCCGGCGGCCACTCGCTCTCAATGGAGTTCGACATGCGCAACATCGACGAGCACAACATCACCGACGCCGTCATCGCCCGGCTCGGGCGTTGCCAGGATGCGCGCCTCAAGGAGGTGATGACATCGCTGATCCGCCACCTGCACGGCTTCGTGCGCGACGTGCGGTTGACTGAAGCCGAGTGGGAGCAGTCGATTCGCTTTCTGACGGCCACCGGCCAGAAGTGCGACGACAAGCGGCAGGAGTTCATCCTGCTGTCCGACGTGCTCGGCGTGTCGATGCTGACGGTGGCCATGAACCAGTCGTGGCCCGAAGGCGCGACCGAGGCCACCGTGTTCGGCCCGTTCCACGTCGAGGATGCACCGCGCTGCGACAACGGCGCCGACATCGCACAGGGCGCACCGGGCAAGCCGCTCGATGTGGACATCGAGGTGGTCGATCTGCAGGGTCGGCCTGTCGTCGGCGCCGAGGTGGACGCCTGGCAGGCCGACGAAGACGGCCTGTACGACGTGCAGCGCCCCGAACTAGGCGACAGGCGTCGCGCCCGCGGCGTCTTCCTCACCGACGCCGAGGGCCACGTGAGCTTCAGCACGGTGCTGCCCACGGCCTACCCGGTACCCACGGACGGCCCGGTGGGAGCGTTGCTGCTGGCCACCGGCCGCCACGCGTGGCGACCGGCGCACATCCATTTCCGCATCCGCGCGCCGGGGTTCGAGACCCTGATCACGCACCTGTTCCGCGAGGGCGACCCTTACCTCGACTCCGATGTCGTGTTCGGCGTGCGCTCGTCGCTGATCGCAGACTTCGGGCGCCGCGGCGACGACGACCAGGCTCGGTACGCGCTGCGTCACAGATTCGTGTTGGCGCGTGCATCAGCGCCACGATCCATCCCATCGAAGTGAGGTCGTCGGACCCTTGCGATCAGGCCATGACACGGGGCGCGCTCGCCCGGCTCGTCGAGCGGGCGAGTCGAATCAGCGCGCCTCGCTCACCCTCTTCGCCAGGTGCGCCAGCGCCTCCTCGACCTGGTCGACGAGCACCAGGCACAGGTCGCCGGGCTGCAGGCGCTCGAGTGCGCGGTCGATCGCCGTGAACTCGCCGCGGATCTCCTCGACGTGGCGCGTGCGTACCGCCCCTTCGAGGCCTCGGCGCAGCAGCGCCACCACCTCGCCGTCGGCGCGGCCGCGCTGCGCCGCGTCCTGGTACAGCAGCACCTCGTCGAAGGCGGCGCCGAGGATCACGGTCTGGTCGACGATGTCCTGGTCGCGCCGGTCGCCGGCGGCGCTGATGACCACGCTGCGGGTCTTCGCCGGCATCGCCTCGACCGCGCCGACCAGCGCGCGCATCGCGTCGGGGTTGTGGCCGTAGTCGGCGATCACGGTCGCGCCGCGGTAGTCCATCACGTTGAAGCGGCCGGGCGCGTTGTCGGCGTCGTTGACGAAGCTTGCCAGGCCGCTGCGCACCGCGTCGAAGGACAGGCCGGCGCCCCAGGCCGCGGCGACCGCGGCCAGCGTGTTCTCGACCTGGAAGCCGATCGTGCCGGCACGCGTCAGCGGCACGTCGCGCAGCGGCAGCCGCGCGCGCGCCGAGCCTTCGGTGGCGACGATGTCGCTGCCCTCGACGAAGACGGCGCGGCGGCCCTGCGCGCGGTGCACCGCCAGCGCCGGCAGGCGGCCGTCGACCGCGAACAGGATGACCTGGCCGGGACACATCGGCGCCATCGCCAGCGTGTGCGGATCGGCGGCGTTGAGCACCGCGTAGCCAGTCTCGGCGACGTTCTGCACGATCACGCGCTTGATGCTCGCCAGCATCTCGACGGTGTCGACGTAGTTCATGCCGAGGTGGTCGCCCTCGCCGATGTTCGTCACCACCGCGACCTGGCAGCGGTCGAAGCCCAGGCCCTCGCGGAGGATGCCGCCGCGCGCCGTCTCGAGCACCGCGGCGTCGACGTCCGGGTGCGCCAGCGCGTTGCGCGCGCTCTTCGGCCCGCTGCAGTCGCCGCTGTCGATCTGCCGACCCTCGACGTAGACGCCGTCGGTGTTGGTCATGCCCACGCGCAGGCCGGCGGCAGCGAACAGGTGCGCGACCAGCCGGGTCACCGTCGTCTTGCCGTTCGTGCCGGTGACCGCGACCACCGGGATGCGGCCGTCGTCGCCGGGTTCGAACAGGCGCTCGACCATCGCCTCGCCGACCTGGCGCGGCTTGCCGTAGCTCGGCGTCAGGTGCATGCGCAGGCCCGGCGCGGCATTGACCTCGACGACGCCGCCGCGCTGCGCCTCGAGCGGCTGGCCGACGGTCTCGCAGACGACGTCGACGCCGCAGATCTCCAGGCCGATCATGCGCGCCGCCGCGACGGCACGCGCGGCCACCTCCGGATGCACCTCGTCGGTGACGTCGGTGGCGGTGCCGCCGGTGCTCAGGTTGGCGTTGTTGCGCAGCACGACCCGCCGCCCCTTCTCGGGCACGTCGTCGGCGCCCAGGCCCTGCACGCCCAGCCGCGCGAGCGCGATGTCGTCGAGCCGGATGCGCGTCAGCGCGGTGGCGTGGCCGTCGCCGCGGCGCGGGTCGGCGTTGATCTGGTCGACCAGCTCGCGCACCGTGTGCACGCCGTCGCCGATCACGTGCGGCGGATCGCGCCGCGACGCGGCCACCAGCCGCTCGCCGACGACCAGCAGCCGGAAGTCGTGGCCGGGCAGGAACTGCTCGACCATCACCGCCCCGTACTCGGCCGCGGCCTGGAAGGCGGCGTCCAGGTGCTCGCGCGAGACGATGTTGACCGTCACGCCCTTGCCCTGGCTGCCGTCGCGCGGCTTGACCACGACCGGCAGGCCCAGCTGCTGCGCCGCCGCCCAGGCCGCGTCGGCGGTGTCGGCGATCAGGCCGGTGGGCACCGGCACGCCGGCGGCCAGCAGCAGCTGCTTGGTCAGGTCCTTGTCCTGCGCGATCGACTCCGACACCGCGCTCGTCGAGTCGAGCTCGGCGGCCCAGAAGCGGCGCTGCTTGGCGCCCCAGCCGAGCTGGACCAGGCTGCCTTCGGTGAGCCGGCGCACCGGGATGCCGCGGGCCAGCGCCGCCGCGGCGATCGCGCCCGTGCTCGGGCCGAGGCGGATGTCCTCGTCGAGCGCGCGGAGTTCGGCCAATGCCGCGGCGAGGTCGAAGCCGCCGCCGGTGGCGGCGGCCTGCAGCAGATCGACGCCGAGCGCCAGCGCACGCCGGCCGACCTTCTCCTCCGTGTACTCCACCACCACCAGGTAGACACCCGCCTCCGGGGCCGGCGCGGTGCGGCTGAAGGCCACCGGGCAGCCGGATTCGGCCTGCAGCGTCAGCACGAGCCGCTCGAGCAGGCGCGCCCAGGGCAGGTCGCCGTCCTCGCCGATCGCGCGCAAGGCGCCGAGCGCCGGGAACAGCTCGCGCAGCCGCAGTTCGAGCGGGCCGCCGCGCGCGACGGCCCTCTCGTCCGGCGTGCAGCGCACGACCGCCTCGATCGCGGTGCGCCGGGTCCACAGATTGGGGCCGCGCAGTGCGCGGATGCGGGTGACGTCCATCAGGTCCTCGGCGAATAGGTCGACAGGCCGGCATTGATCAGCGCCGGCGCCAGGCCGCAGGCCCAGGCCGCGGCGACGACCGCCAGCACCGTGGCCGGCGCCAGCTCGGCGTAGCGTGCGGGCAGCGCCATCGGCGTCTGGGTGGCGCCGTCGATCAGCAGCGGGCAGCCGAGGCGCCACAGCACCGCGCGGCCGCCGGCCTCGCGATGCGCGGCCAGGGCTTCGGGCCGGGTGGCGTAGAGGATCACCTCGCCGTCGCAGTACTCGGCCAGCGCGGCCACGCGCTCGTCGTCGGCGTTGAGCACGCCGACGCCGTCGCCGAGCACCACGTCGAGCTGGGTGCGCAGCACCTTGGGCAGCTGGTCGGCACTCTGGATGTCGTGCGCGGCCAGGTCCTCGGCGCCGCCGAGGTCGGTGACGACGCCGACCTGGCAGCGGTCGTAGACCAGGCCCTGCTCGAGGATCGCGCGGGCGTCGTTCTGGAACACCGCCGCCTCGACCTCGCGATTGATCAGCAGCCGCTGGGCGATCGCGCCGTCGGTGGCGTCGCCGGCCTGCACGCAGCGCTCGCCCAGGAACAGGCCCTCTCGGGTGGACAGGCCGGTCAGGCGGCCGGACAGTTGCAGCAGCCAGGCCAGCTGGTGGGCGATGAAGGCGGTGTCGGCCTGGCCGGCGATGCCGACCACCGGGATGCGGCCGTCGCTGCCCGGCGCGAACAGGTGGTCGACGATCGCCCGGCCCACCGGCCGCGGCTGGCCGACCGCCGGCTTCAGGTGCATCAGCAGCCCGGGGCCGGCGTTGACCTCGACCACCGCGCCCTGCTGCTCGTGCAGCGGACGGCCGATGTCCTCGGCGACGACGTCGACACCGGCGATGTCCAGCCCCAGCGTGCGTGCCGCCAGCGCGACCTGGTGCGCGACCTCGGGGTGGACCTCGTCGGTGCAGTCGATCGCGACGTTGCCGTTGCGCTGGATCAGCACGCGCTGGCCGGCCGCCGGCACCGCGTCAGGCGCCAGCCCTTGGCGCTGCAGGTCCGACAGGATGCTGGGGTCCTCGGCCAGCTTCAGGATCGCCAGCGGATGGTCCTCGGTCTCGCCGCGGCGCGGGTCGCTGTTGATCTGCCGGTCGACCAGGGTCTGCACGTCGTGCTCGCCGTCGCCGGTGACCCAGGCGGTCTCGCCGCGCGCGGCGGCGACGATCCGTCCGGCGACGACCAGCAGCCGGTGCTCCAGGCCCGGCACGAAACGCTCGACGAGCACCTCGCTGCCCTCCTGGTCGGCCACCGCCCACGCCGCCTCGATGTGCGCGCGCTCGCGCAGGTCCAGCGTGACGCCGCGGCCGTGGTTGCCGTCGCCGGGCTTGACCACCACCGGCAGCCCGATGTCCTGCGCCGCCGCCCAGGCCTCGGCCGGGCTGGCCGCGACCTGGCCCTCTGGCACCGGCACGCCGACCGCCTTGATCAGCTGCTTGGTCAGGTCCTTGTCGCGCGCGATGCCCTCGGCGATCGCGCCGGTGCGGTCGGTCTCGGCCGTCCAGATGCGGCGCTGCCGCGCGCCGAAGCCCAGCTGCACCAGGTTGCCGTCGTTCAGCCGGATGTGCGGGATCTTGCGCTCGGTGGCCGCGGCGACGATGTGCGCGGTGCTCGGCCCGAGGTAGGCGCGGTCGATGCAGTCGCGCACACGGCCGACGGCGGCGGCGACGTCGAATGGCCGGCTGTTGATCGCCGCCATCAGCAGCGCGTGGCCCTCGGCCAGCGCGCAGCGCGCGACCGACTCGTCGCGGGCGCGGAACACCATCCGGTAGACCCCGGTCCGCGAGGTGCTGCGCGTCTGGCCGAAGCCGGTCGGCATGCCGGCCTGGTTGAGCAGTTCGATGACGACGTGCTCGAGCACATGGCCCATCCAGGTGCCCTCGCGCAGGCGCTGGCCGAAGCCGCCGACCTCGCCGACGCCGCAGTGGTGGTCGGGCAGCGACGGCAGCATGCCGCTGAGCCGGTCGACGAAGCCGGGCAGCCGGTCGCTGGGGAAGTCCTCCAGCGCGCCCAGGTCGAGCCAGGTCTCGAGCGCCGCCCGGTAGGTCCAGAGATTGGGGCCGCGCAGGTAGGTGATGCGCAGCAGGCGGATGTCGTCGAAGGTGGTCATGGAGAGAAGCCGGCGCGCCGGTGCCGGGAGAATCGTCGGTATTGTCGGCCAGAGGGCGGTGCCGGCGATCGGGGACAATCTCGGCCGATGCCCGCTGCCCCGATGCCCCTGCCGCCCGACCGCACGCCGGTCCCGCTGGACAGCGACGAGAACGTGCTGGCGGAACTGCCGGTTGACCTGGACGGGCAGCTTCGTTTCGCTGCCGGCCGGCTGGTGCTGACCGACCGCCGGCTGCGCGCGATGTCGCCCGACACCGGCGAGTGGACCGCCTGGGCGCTGGACACGCCGGGGCTGCAGCTGCAGCACGGCGACCACGGCGGCGTCGGCCAGCTCTCGCTGCACGACGCCGATCGGCGGCTGGCGCGCTGGCGCTTCACGCTCGGCCGCAACGCCGAGGCGCTGGCCTTGCTGGCGCAGTTCGAGCGCCTGCGCGCCGGCCTCGTCGACGACGAGGCCGACGGCGAGGAGGAGGACTTTGCCGCCGAGGCGACGTCGCCGCCGTCGACCTGGGTGCTGCTGAGGCTGTGGCGCTTCGCCCGGCCCTACCGGCGCCAGCTGCTCATCGGCTTCCTGCTCACGCTGGGCGCCACCGGCGCGGCGATGGTGCCGCCGTACCTGACGATCCCGCTGATGGACGACGTGCTGATCCCGTTCCAGAACGGCCAGCAGATCGACACGGCGAGGGTCGTGGCCTTGCTCGCCGGTCTGCTCGGCGCCGCGCTGGTCGCCTGGGGCCTGGGCTGGGCGCGGACCTGGCTGCTGGCGCTGGTCAGCGAGCGCATCGCCGCCGACCTGCGCACCGCGACCTTCGAGCACCTGTTGCAGTTGAGCCTGGACTACTTCGGCTCCAAGCGCTCCGGCGACCTGATGGCGCGCATCGGCAGCGAGACCGACCGGCTGTCGGTGTTCCTGTCGCTGCACGCGCTGGATTTCGCCACCGACGTGCTGATGATCGGCATGACCGCGGTCATCCTGTTCTCGATCAACCCGGGCCTGGCGCTGGTCACGCTGCTGCCGCTGCCCTTCATCGCCTGGATGATCCACCTCGTGCGCGACCGCCTGCGCACCGGCTTCGAGAAGATCGACCGCGTCTGGGGCGAGGTCACCAACGTGCTGGCCGACACGATCCCCGGCATCCGCGTCGTCAAGGCCTTCGCGCAGGAGCGGCGCGAGGCGAACCGCTTCCGCGACGCCAACCGCCACAACCTCGACGTCAACGACCGGCTGAACAAGGTCTGGAGCCTGTTCACGCCGACCGTCGCGTTGCTGACCGAGATCGGCCTGCTCGTCGTCTGGGCCTTCGGCATCTGGCTGGTCAGCCGCGGCAGCATCACGGTCGGCGTGCTGACCGCCTTCATCGCCTACATCGGCCGCTTCTACGGGCGCCTGGACTCGATGAGCCGCATCGTCTCGGTGACGCAGAAGGCCGCCGCCGGCGCCAAGCGCATCTTCGACATCCTCGACCACGTCAGCAACGTGCCCGAGCCGGCGCAGCCGGTGCCGATCGGCACGCCCAAGGGCGGCATCGAGCTGCAGGGCGTGGCCTTCCGCTACGGCACCCGCGCGGTCTTGCGCGGCGTCGACCTGCAAATCCGGCCCGGCGAGATGATCGGCCTGGTCGGCCACAGCGGCTCGGGCAAGAGCACGCTG
>CALJUI010000504.1 GCA_937975735.1 uncultured Rubrivivax sp. | reverse complement strand
CGCACAGATCGAAGAGCCCTTGGCCGACTCCGTGCGCGGCGCGTTGGCCGCGGCCGTGGCCGAGCCGGCCCCGCCCGAACCGCGCTTCGGCACCAACGACGAGCGGCTGGCCTACCTGCGCTGGCTGGGCGCGACGAGCGCCAAGCTGCAACGGCGCAAGGCCGAGCACCGCACGCGCGTGGAGTTCCTGCAGACCGTCTGGTACGAGAGCCGCCGCGCCGGCCTGGAGACCCAGCTCGTGCTGGGCCTGATCCAGGTCGAGAGCGGGTTTCGCAAGTACGCGATCAGCTCCGCCGGCGCGCGCGGCTACATGCAGGTCATGCCCTTCTGGGCGCGGCTGATCGGCGACGGCGACGCCAGCCGGCTGTTCCACACGCAGACCAACCTGCGCTTCGGCTGCGTGATCCTGCGCCACTACCTGGACCGCGAGCGCGGCGACCTGTTCATGGCGCTGGGCCGCTACAACGGCAGCCGCGGCAAGGCCGAGTACCCGAACCTGGTGTTCGGCGCGCGCAAGGCCTGGGCCTGGGAGGACCGCGGCGGCTGAGGCCCCGCGTGCGCCCGCTACAGGCCCTGCCAGGCCGTCGGCGCGGCGCCGGCCACGCCCAGCAGCGACAGCACGCGCTCGACGGTCTCGTCGACCATGGCCTCGATCGTCGTCGGCCGGTGGTAGAAGGCCGGCAGCGGCGGGTAAACGATGGCGCCCATCTCGGTCACCGCCGTCATGTTGCGCAGGTGTGCCAGGTTCAGCGGCGTCTCGCGCACCATCAGCACCAGGCGGCGGCGTTCCTTCAGCGTCACGTCGGCCGCGCGCGTGAGCAGGTTGTCGCCCAGGCCATGCGCAATGGCCGCCAGCGTGCGCATCGAGCAGGGCGCGACGACCATGGCCGCGGTGTCGAAGCTGCCGCTGGCCACGCAGGCGCCGATGTCGCCCGGCGCATGGTGGTGATCGGCCAGCGCCTCCAGCTCGCGCCGGTCCAGGCCCAGCTCGTGGTGCGCGTTGAGCACGCCGGCCGGCGTGGCGACCAGGTGCGTCTCCAGCCCCAGCGCGCGGGCGCGCGCCAGCAGCCGGGTGCCGTAGACCGCGCCGCTGGCGCCGGTGAGGCCGACGACCAGGCGCGACACCGCGTCAGCCCTTGGCCAGCATCTGCTGCAGCTCGCCGGACTGGTACATCTCCCTAATCCTGTCCGAGCCGCCGACGAACTCGCCGCCGACGTAGAGCTGCGGGATCGTCGGCCAGTTCGAATAGTCCTTGATGCCCTGGCGGACCTCGTCGTCCTCCAGCACGTTGAAGGTCTGCAGGTCCTCGACACCGCAAGCCTTGAGCACCTGCACCGCGCGACCGGAGAAGCCGCACATCGGAAACTGCGCCGTGCCCTTCATGAACAGCATGACGCGGTGGCCCTTCACCATCTCGGCGATGCGCTGTTGCACGTCGTCCATCTTTCGTACCTCGATTGCCTTGTCCAACCCGACTTTATATGCCAGGCGGGTCGGCGATGCCGCGATGGCGCGAGAAGGCCTCAGCGCGCGACTGGCCTCGGCCGCGGGCACACCCTGTAGGACGGGCCCGCTGCGCGTCTGCCGCCGGCCCGTGCCTCAGAACGCGTAGCGCACGCCCAGCCGCACCAGCGGGTCGAGCCGGATGCGGCGCAGCGTGTCCTCCGCCGCGGCGTCGGGCTGCCCGGCGACGGCGACGGCGGCGGCGCCGTCCGGCCGTGCGATCAGGCCGATGTCGGCGCTAAAGCCCCAGCCGCTGCGGTGCGACAGGCCGGTG
>CALJUI010000503.1 GCA_937975735.1 uncultured Rubrivivax sp. | reverse complement strand
GTTATACACCAGCGCCCCGCGGCCCGTGTGGCGGAACGGAATGGGCTTCGCGCGCGAGCCGATTTCTTCGGCGCGCAGCGTTGTTGGGCTACCGCCATCGCGCGGCGGGAGGAGTGAATCTTCGGGCAGGCCGAGCAGGTCGACCTTCGCGTCGGCGCACGAGGCGGTGGCCATGAAGACCTCGGGCCAGCGGCCGTCCAGGCCCGTCGCGCCCATGATGCGGTCGGCCAGCGTCAGCGCGCACGAGGCCGACTGCGCCGCCACGAAGTGCTGCCACAGCGCCGCCGCGATGCCGCTCGCCGCCAGTCCCAGCACGAGCGCGCTGCCGGTGCGCCGCAGCGCCAGACCGACCAGCGCGGCCAGCGCGATCAGCACGAAGATCAGCCGCTGCAGCACGCACCAGGGGCAGGGCTGCATGTCCCACTGGTGCTGCGTGAACAGTGCGGCGCCGACCGCGGCCAGTGCCAGGACCGCGATCGCGGCGAGCCCGACGCGGCTCACCGGACTTCGGCGATCAGTTCGATCTCCACGCAGGCGCCGAGCGGGATCTGCGCGACGCCGAACGCGCTGCGGGCGTGGGCGCCGATGTCGGGCCCGAAGACCTTGCCGAGCAGTTCGGAGCAGCCGTTGGTCACGAGGTGCTGCTCGGTGAAGGTCGGCGTGCTGTTGACCAGGCTCATCACCTTGACGATGCGCGCGATCTGATCGAGGTCGCCGACCGCGGCCTGCAGCGTGCCGAGCAGGTCGATCGCGATCGACGCCGCCGCGGCCTGGCCTTCCTCGGTGCTCATCGTCAGCCCGAGCTGGCCGACCCACGGCTTGCCGTCCTTCTTCGCGATGTGGCCGGACAGGAACACGAGCTTGCCGGACTGCACGAAGGGGACGTAAGCGGCCGCGGGCACGGCCACCGGCGGCAGCGTGATGCCCAGGCCTTGGAGGCGCTTGGAGACGGACATGGGGGGAACCTGCAGCTAGGGGGATGGGCCATCCTACACCGCAGCGACGCACGCCTAGACTCGCGGCCATGCGCGGCCGTGTCGACCCGGGTGTGCGGCTGGCGCTGCTCGCGCTGGCCTGGCTGGGCGCCTGCGCGGTGCAGTTCGCGCAGCCCGCGTTGTGGCCCGCGGGCGTCTATGTCGGCATCACGTTGCTTGCCCTGCCGATCGCGATCGTGGGGCGCCGCCAGGTGGGCTGGTCGGCGCTCGCGGTGGCGCTGCTGGCCTTCGGCAGCACCGGCTGGCGCGCGCACGACCGCCTGGCCGACAGGCCGCCCGCCGCGCTCGAGGGCCGCGACCTGCGGCTCACCGGCGTGATCGATTCGCTGCCGCAGCCCGGGCCGAACGGAACGCGCTTCATGTTCGCGGTCGAGCAGGCGATGGCCGACGGCGAGCCGGCGACGGTGCCGCCGAGGGTGTCGTTGGCGTGGTACGCGGCGCCGCCGGGGGCCGAGGCCGCCTCGCCGCCGCCGCTGAGCGCCGGTCAGCGCTGGCGGCTGACCGCGCGGCTGAAGCGGCCGCACGGCAGCCGCAACCCGCACGGCTTCGACCTCGAGCTGTGGCTGTTCGAGCGCGGCGTCGGCGCCAGCGGTTACGTGCGTGTGGTTCCGATGCCGCAGCGGCTGGAGGAGGCGTTCGCGCCCGTCGAACGCGCGCGCCAGCACTGGCGTGACGCGATCCAGGCGCGGGTCGACGACCCGCGCGCCGCCGGCGTGATCGCGGCGCTCGCGGTCGGCGACCAGGGCGCGATCCACCGCGGCGACTGGGAGGTGTTCCGTGCGACGGGCATCGCCCACCTGGTCAGCATCAGCGGCCTGCACGTGACGATGTTCGCCTGGCTCGCCGCCGCCATGGTCGGTGCGCTGTGGCGCCGCCACGCCCGGCTGTGCCTGTGGCTGCCGGCGCCGCACGCCGCGCGCTGGGGCGGCCTGGCGCTGGCCGCCGGCTACGCCGCGCTCGCCGGCTGGGGCGTGCCGGCCCAGCGCACGGTGTGGATGATAGCCCTCGTGGTCGCACTGCGCAGCCTGGGTCTGCGCTGGCCG
>CALJUI010000502.1 GCA_937975735.1 uncultured Rubrivivax sp. | reverse complement strand
GTCGGTGACGAGGTCCGGCCGGACGCCGCGCCGCACCAGTTCGGGCAGGATCTCCGCCGCGTTGCCCAGCAGCGCGACGCTGACGGCCTTCTTCTGCGCCGTATAGCGCTCGATGCGCGCCAGCGCGTCGTCCAGGTCGCTGGCCTGCTCGTCGACGTAGCGGCTGCGCAGGCGGAAGTCGATGCGGCTTTGCTGGCATTCGATGACCAGGCAGCTGGCGCCGGCGAACACGGCCGCCAGCGGCTGCGCGCCGCCCATGCCGCCCAGGCCGGCGGTGAGGATCCAGCGGCCCGCCAGGTCACCGCCGAAGTGCTTGCGCGCAGCCTCGGCGAAGGTCTCGTAGGTGCCTTGCACGATGCCCTGGCTGCCGATGTAGATCCAGCTGCCCGCCGTCATCTGCCCGTACATCATCAGGCCCTTGCGGTCCAGGGCGTGGAAGTGCTCCCAGCTGCTCCACCTGGGCACCAGGTTGGAGTTGGCGATCAGCACGCGCGGCGCGTCCTCGTGCGTGCGGAACACGCCCACCGGCTTGCCCGACTGCACCAGCAGCGACTCGTCGGGCTTCAGCCGCTTGAGCGTGGCCAGGATGGCCTCGAAGCTGTCCCAGTCGCGCGCGGCCTTGCCGATGCCGCCGTAGACGACGAGCGCGTCCGGGTTCTCGGCCACCTCCGGGTCCAGGTTGTTCTGGATCATGCGGTAGGCGGCCTCGATCAGCCAGTTGGCGCAGTGCAGCTCGCTGCCGTGCGGCGCGCGCACCGGGCGCGCCTTGGCGGGGCGGTGGACGGAGGACAGGTCGTTCATGGCGGCTCCCGGGGGCTGGTCGTCGACGGTGCTCCGACTTTACTTGTCTAGACAAGTCTGGACAAGTACCATCCGGCCATGGTCGCGAATCCGGAGCGCCTGGCCGCCGCCCCCTACCTGCGCGTCAAGCAGGCCCTGAAGGACGGGCTGGCCGACGGCACCTGGCCGCACGGCGGGCGCATGCCGTCGGAGAGGTCGCTGGTGCGCCGCTTCGGCGTGCGCCGCATGACGGTGCACCGCGCGCTGCGCGAGCTGCAGGCCGAGGGCATGGTCGTGCGCACCCAGGGCGTGGGCACCTTCGCCGCGCCGCTGCACCCGGTGTCCAGCACGCTGACGATCCGCGACCTGCACGAGGAGATCGAGGCCCGCGGCCACCGCCACAGCGCCGTCGTGCACGTGCAGCGCGCCGAGCCGGCCACGGCCCAGGTCGCCGCGCAGCTGGGCCTGGGCGTGGGCCAGCGCGTCTACCACACGCTGATCGTGCACCACGAGGAAGGCCGGCCGCTGCAATGCGAGGACCGCTACGTGAACCCGGCCTGCGCGCCGGGATACCTGGACGTGGACTTCCCGCAGACCACGCCGACGCACCACCTCTTCGCGGTCACGTCGCTGTGGCGCGCGCAGTACACGATCTAGGCCGCCATGGCCACGCCACGCGAGGCGCGGCTGCTGAGGATCGAGCGCGACGCGCCCTGCCTCGTCATCGCGCGGCGCACCTTCACGCACGACGACACCGCGATCACGACCGCGCGCCTGGTGCACCCCGGCGCGCGCTACCGGCTGCAGGGAGAGTTCGCGCCGTGATCGAGCTCGTGAAGGAGGTCCTCCAGACGGCTTTCCGCATGGTGCCCTGGCCGACCGAGCCCGGCCTGCGCACGATCGGCTCGCCGGGTCGCCAGAGCCCGGTGCTGCTCACCGCCAACTACGACCTCACCGTGCGGCGGCTGGTGCGCGCCCTGCGCGGCGTGGACGCGTGGCTGCTGGTGGCGCCCGCCAAGGGCATCAACGTCTGGTGCGCCGCCGCCGGCGGGCATCTGACCACTCACCAGGTGGTGAGCGTGGTCAAGACGTCCGGCCTCGCCGAGCGCGGCGACCACCGCGACCTCGTGCTGCCCCAGCTCGCGGCCACGGGCGTCGAGGGGCTCGACGTCTACCGGCGCTCGCGCTGGCGCGTGCGCTTCGGTCCGGTGCGCGCCGAGGACGTCCCGGCGTGGCTCGCCGCGGGCGGCGAGAAGGACGATGCCATGCGGCGGGTCCGCTTCCCGCTGCGGGACCGGCTCGAGATGGCGGCCGCGTGGGCGGCGCCGACCGCGCTCGTGGTGGGCGCGCTGGCGCTCCTGCTTCGGCCCGGGTGGGCGCTGCCTTCGGGAAC
>CALJUI010000501.1 GCA_937975735.1 uncultured Rubrivivax sp. | reverse complement strand
TAAAGGTGTGCCTCTCAACAGGCAAAGGCCGGTTCAGCCGCCTATCCCGCAAGCTTTCAAGCTTCCGAAATCGTGACCATCAGAGCGCATCGCCAGGGTGGCAACCGGAACCGTTCATGGCAGTTCTCGTGGAGAGGGGCAAGAGGAACAGGCGCCCCCGGAAGGGACGCCTGCGGACTACAACAAGCCGGCTTCGGCGAACGAGTACGGGCTGCCCTTGCCGACGATGAAGTGATCCAGCACCCGGACATCGACGGTGGCCAGGGCGCTCTTCAGCCGCTCGGTGATCGCACGATCAGCGGCCGAGGGCTCGGTGTTCCCCGAGGGATGCTGATGCGCCAGGATCAGCGCCGAAGCGTTGAGCGCCAGCGCACGCTGGACCACCACCCTCGGATACACCGAAGTCTGGTCGACCGTGCCCTTGAACAGCGGCTCGAAGGCGAGCACCTGGTGCTGGTTGTCGAGAAACACGACGGCGAAGATTTCGTTCGGCTCCGCGACCAGTTTCAGGCGCAGGTAGTCGCGCACGGCGGCGGGACTGCCCAGCGCTGGACCGGCCTTGAACACGCGGTTCTCCAGCAGGGTGATGGCCTGCCGGATGATCCAGTCTTCGTGCTGGGCGGCGATCAGGGTGAGCGACTCCGGGCGGGAGTCGGCGATGACAAGAGACATGGCGAACCTCCAATGGATGAGATCGGAGGGCGCCTGCCCCTGGAGGGCAAACCCTCCTGGGGACGATGGGAATGGAACAGGTGACGAGCGGGCATCCACCACCGCGGATGCGGCGGCTGTTCGCGTCAAGGGATGCGATGCGAACGGGTTTCGATCAACGCGGACGAGCCGCGCCGCAGCCTTGAAGATCGATGGCTACCTGGGCATGTCACCGGCAACGCCGGCGGGCATGTCTGGGGAATGGGCGGGTTCGGCTGCGGTCGTGCTGCCGGCAGCGAGCAGGTCGATGGCCGACAGCAAGGCATCGCCTTCGACGGGGCCGTGCAGCAGGAGGGTCTTGCCGGACTCCCGGTCGCGCAGTTGCAGGGCCGGCGTGGCCGCGATGCCCTGCTGCCGCGACCACACCCTGAACCCCGCCCCGGAGGGTTGGTGTGAGGTCGGGATAGCGCAGGCCCTCCGGCAGGCCGTGGCCGTCGCCGCGGGTGTTCGAGTAGAGCCACGCCACGGCCTGCCAGAACGTGGCATGTCCGCCCGTCTCGCCCGCGCACTCGGCCAGGCGTGCCTCGGCAGTCGCGGCCGGCTCGTGCATGGACAGCGGCAGGTGGTGCCACTGCCAGTTCACCTCGGGATGGGCGTCGATCCAGCGCTTGAGCGCGGGGAAGTAGGCCCGGCAGTACGGACACTCCAGGTCGGCGTACCCGACCACCGTGAAGCGCGCATCGGCACGGCCATACAGCCAGGGCGGGCCGGCCGGTTTCGACGCTTCGGCCCCGGCGGCGGCCAGGGGCATCGACTCGGTTGCCGGATGCGGCACGCGCAGCAGCATCCACGAGGCAACCGCAATCGTCGCCACGATCAGCAGACCGATCCAGGGATGACGGCGGGCGAAGGAAGGCAGGCGCATCGTGTCGCTCCCGTCAGGCCAGCGTGTCCAGCGCCAGGGGTTCGATGCCCCTCGCACGGTCGATCTTCTCGGCCACGCGGAAGGCGGCATCCAGCTCGCTGATGCCGTGCTGCTGCATCAACTGGAAGCGTTCGGCCTTCTCCTCGGGCTCGGTCATCGCCATCGCCAGGTAGAGGCTGGGCGGCACGGCGCGGAACAGCACCTCCATCGACTTGGACAGGATCACGCCCTCGCTGAACTTGCCGGCCTCCTTGCGGGCCGAAAGCATCAGCGCCTTCTGCGAAGCGTTGAGTTCGCGGAAGCGCGCGATCTTCTCGACTTCATCGGGCGGCATCGACAGGCAGACCCACCACTCGATCATGTTGAGCATGGGCTCGGCCGCTTTCGGCAGGTCGTCCAGATTCTGCGTGGCGAGCCAGAACCAAGCGCCGAGCTTGCGCCACATCTTGGTGATCTTGACCACGTAGGGCGCGAGCAGCGGGTTCTTCGTGATGATGTGGCCTTCGTCCGTCACGTTGATGATCGGGCGGCCCAGGAACTGGTCGCGCTCGGCGATGTTGTTGACGGTGTTGATGAGCGAGATGTAGGCAATCGAGAGCTGGGCGTTGTAGCCCTCGCGCGCGAAGGTGGCGAGATCCACGATGGTGATGTCCGCCTCGGGCCACGGCGTGCCGGACCGGTCGAACATCTCGCCGTCCACGCCCTGGCAGAACATATCCATGGCGTCGGCCATCTCCAGCAGCCGTGCGCGCCGCATCTCCGGCAGCGTGGCGTCGCGGGCGCGCTCGCGCAGCGCGTCGCGCACATCGCGCGTGAGCACCGTGCGTTTGTCCGCCACGCAATGCTGGGCCGCATCGAGAATGCACTGACGGATCAGGCTGCGGTCGGCGCGCGTCATGCGCGCTTCTTCCTTGTCCTCGCCGCCGGTGATCATCAGTCGTGCAGTGATCTCCAGCTCGCCGAGCACGTCGCGCTGCTCGTCGCCTTCCACGGCCATGCCGGCATCGGGCTGATCTTCGTCGAGCGCATCGGCGTCCAGCGTCTGTACCTGGCTCGGCGTATCGACCAGGCGCCAGGCGTCGGCGAACGGAGCCAGACTGACGCCCGCGCCCGGTGCGAGCTTCACGCGATGCACGGTGAGGCCCAGCCGTGCCGCGAAGTCGCCGAACAGGCCGAAGCTGTTGCCCGCCTCGACGATGAACAGGCGCGGCCGATAGATCGCCGTGACTTGGTTCAGGATGTTGTTGAGCGTCGCGCTCTTGCCCGAACCCGTGGGGCCGAACAGGAACAGATGCGCGTTCATCTGCCGGTCGAGGCGGTTCAACGGATCGAAGGTGATCGGACCGCCGCCGCGGTTGAAGAACGTGATGCCCGGATGCCCCGTGCCCTGGCTGCGGCCCCAGACCGGCGCCAGGTTCGCCGCATGTTGCGCGAACATGAGCTGGGTGTACCACTGGCGCTTGTCGGCAGCCGGATCGAACACGCACGGCAGCCAGCGCAGATAGCTGTTCAGCGGCGCCACCTCGTCCTCTTCGCGTACCGGTTGCAGGCCGGCGTTGAGCATCACGTTGACGAGCTGCAGGCCGCGCGCATCGAGCTGGGCCAAGTCGCGGCCGCGCAGGTAGAACGCCAGCGCGCCGCGGTAGAGCTTGTGCGCGCTGCCGATCAGGCCGCGCGCCTGCTGCACGTCCTGGCGGGCCTGCTCCGAGGCCAGGGTCTCGCCGACGGCCTTCCTGGCGAGGTGGTTGAGGTGCGCCTCCAGCACGTCCTGGGGCGTGGCGACCGGCGTCGGGCACATCACCGTGTCCTCGGGCATCTG
>CALJUI010000500.1 GCA_937975735.1 uncultured Rubrivivax sp. | reverse complement strand
TGCTGTGGCGCGCGCGCAGGCCGGGGATCTGGGGCTTGATCGCCGCGGGCAGCTTTGGGGAGGCCAGCACCATGTTGGCCCACATCGTGTCGCCGCCAACCGGCGGACACTCGACGCAGCGCAGCACGCAACCCAGCGGCGGCTTCTCGCGCCAGGTGGCGTCGGCGTGCCAGGCGTTCTCGTAGCGGTCGTTCGGCGTGTCGGGCGACTTGTAGATGCGCACCAGGCCAGGGTGGTCGGGATCGCTGCCGGCCACGGGGTGGTCCTCGAGCTCGCCGAAGTGGCGCGCGAAGGCCACGTGCTCGGCGCGCGAGATGTCCTGGTCGCGGAAGAACAGCACGCGGTGCTTCAGCAGCAGCGTGCGGATCTCGGCGACCAGCGCCGCGTCGCGCGACGCGACGCCGAGGTTCACGTTCGACACCTCGGCGCCGATGGCGCAGGTCAGCGCCTCGACCTTGATCGAATCGGCCAGGGCGCTGGCGCGCACGATCGCGGGCGAGGCCGGGGTGGCACGGGTCATGGGCGAGGTCTCCTTGAGTCGGCCGTCGTCGGGCGGCTGTCGTTGGTCGATAGATTAGGGGCGCGGCCCGCCATCCTCCCCCCCATTGCAGAGGGGGGCAAGGCAGGAAGTGACCGCTGGCCGGGACCGGGATCCGGCCATGGCGAGGGTCGTGCGGCTAGGCCGGCTCGAGCAGCCCCAGGATGCGCGCCCGCGACACGACCTGCTTGCGGTTGCCGGCGTCGAGCTTGGCGAACAGGTTCTTGACGTGCCACTTGATCGTCTCTTCGCCGACCTGCATCGCCAGCCCGATCTCCTTGTTGGACAGGCTGCGCGCGAGCAACTCCAGCACCTCGCGCTCCTTCGGCGTCAGCGCCATGCTCGCCGTCGCCCGCGCGGCGGGCGCCGTGGCCGCCGCGGCGGGGGAAGGCGCCGACGCGGGCAAAGGAGCCGGTCGCGCGATGGCCAGCCCGCCGTGGTCGCGCTGGACCTGGTCCACCCACTCGCCGAGCGCCGGGTGGGCGTCGGCGAACACGCGCTGCAGCCCCAGCGCCCGCGCCAGGTCCGCGGCTTCGCGCAGCCGATCGATCGCCTGCTCGCCGCAACGGTCGAGCACGAAGGCGCGCAGGCCCAGCATCTCGATGTGCAGGCGGCCGAGCTTCAGTTCGCGCGCCAGCGCCTCGGCCTTGGCCAGCGGCGGCTCGGCGGCGCGCCAGTCCTGCGCCGCGATCGCCGCGTGACCCTGCGCCACCTCGCGCAGCAGGGTCGCGCCGCGCCGCCAGAGCCGGCCCTGCGGCATCGCCGGGTCGGCCAGCTGGGCGTCGATGCGGTCGCAGAGGTCGCGGCAGGACGCGGCGTGGAAACGGCGTGCATGCAGACGCACCTGGTCGCCGAGGCTGGCCATGCGCAGGCGCGGCAGCCGGCGCGCCACGCCCACCGCGTCCATCGCGCCCAGCAGTTCGAGCGCCCGGTGTTCGGCGCCCTGGGCGCCGGCGATGCGCGCCATCGTCCGGTAGCCGAGCAGCACCGTCTCGGGCAGGCCGCTGCGCTCCAGCACGTCGAGCCGATTCGCCAGCGTGGCGGCGGCTTCGTCCGCCTGGTCGCACTCCCACAGCGCGGCGGCAAGCAGGCTGGCGAGCATGCAGGTGAACGGGCTGCGCCGGCCGAGGTCGACCTCGGCGCGCGCCAATGCCGGACGCAGCAGCTTGGCGGCGAGCAGCACCTGGCCTTCCCACAGGTAGCTCAGGCCGACGATGAAGTCTCCCCACCGGCTGACATAGGCCAGGGCCGGGCCGTGGTCGTCGGCCGGGGCCTGCTGCTGGCGCAGCCTCGCCAGCGCAGGCTCGCCCTCGAGCAGGGTGCGGAAGGCCGAGCGGTTCGCGTGCACCTGCAGCAGCAGCGGGTCGCGAAGCGGCGGCTCCTCGGCCCAGGGATCGTGCAGTTCGGCGAAACGGTCGGGGTCGTCGGCGAAGACCGCGGCGCCGCCGAGGATCAGCGCGCATTCGCAACGCAGCGCATCGTCGACGTCCGGCTGCGCGAGGATGCGCTCGACGAGGCGCTCGGCCTCGTCGTGGCGGTCGCTGAGCGCCAGCGTCCAGGCCGCGGCCAGCAGCAGCCGCGGCCGGCGATCGAGCTCTTCGGGGGGCAGCCGGTCGAGCCAGTCCTGCACCGCACCCTGGCGACCGCGCGACATGAAGGACTCGTAGAGGCCTCGCTCGGCAAGGTCGTAGGCCTTGTCGCGCTGGCCGCTGTCCAGCGCATGGCGGGCCGCGCGGTCGATCATGCCATGCACCGCCAGCCAGTCGGCGGCACGCGCGTGCAGCGCCGCCTGCTGCGCGGCCGGCAAGGCGGCGAAACGCTCGCGCAGCGCATCGCGCGCCAGCGTGTGCATGCGCAGCCAGTCGCTGCCTTCGCCAGCGGCAAAGATCGGCGTGTCGCGCGCCAGCCGGGCGAGCCTGTCCGCCGCGTCTCCCGACTCGACCATCGCGTCGCACAGGTCCGGGTGCAGGTGATCCAGGACCGCGACGCGCGACAGGAAGTCGAGATCGGCGGGTTGCAGATTGGCCAGCAGCAGGCGCACGAAGCGCTCGCGCAGGGCCTCGTCGCCGGGGTCTGGCGCCGACAACTCGGCGCGCGGGTCGCGCCCTCCGGCGATCGCCGACAGCGCCACCTGCAGCCCGAGCGGCCAGCCCTCGCTGAGGTCGTGCAGGCGGGCGGCATCGTCGTGGTCGAAGCGCTCGCCGAAGCGGTTCCGCACGAGTTCCAGCGTCTCGTCGAGCTGCAGGCGAAGGACGGCCGGGCCGACCTCGACGCATTGCCCGTAAGCGATCAAATCGTCGACGTCGAGGTCGCAGTCGGCGCGCGCGGCGACGATCGTGCGCAGGTTCGGCGGGGCATTGCGCAGCAGGTAGGCCAGGGCCTCGCGCGCATCGGTCGGCAGCCGGTCGGCCTCGTCGACGATCAGGACGACGTCGAGCGCTGTCTGCGCCAGCTCGGCAAGCCAGATCGTCACGCCTTCCAGCCCTGGCGGCACCGCGCCGTCGAGCAGCGTGTGACCGAAGGTCGGGCGCGCGGCGCCGACACGAACAGCGAGCGCGAGCGACTGCACGAAGCGGGGGCGATCGTCCTGGGGTTGCGCCGAGAGCCAGGCCACGACCGCCCCTTGCGCCAGGTGTTCGAGCCGCCACTGGGCGAGCAAGGAGGTCTTGCCGAAGCCGGCCGGCGCCTGGACCAGGATCACCGGCCGGTCGCGGTAGCGCTCGTCGCTCGCGAGCAGGCGCGGACGGCCCACGAGATGGCGCGGCACGCGTGGCGGCGTGACCTTCAGCGCGAGGTCGTCGGCGGGGCCGGCGGAGCCAGGTGACACGGAGGAGGCCATGGAGTGCTCGCCCGCGGCAGATCGATCTGCAGCCGAACGGACGGGAGGTCATGGTAGCGGCTCGACTGTTCGACCCACCTCACCCCCTCTTCGAGGGTGGGCTGCCGCCGGGCGGCGGATCCTAGGATGTCTCGAACTGGAGGTGCGCACCATGTATCGACATCTGCTGGTCCCCATCGACGACAGTGGCCTGTCCACCGACGTGGTGAGCGATGCCGTCGGCCTGGCCCTCGCGGTCGGAGCCCGGATCACCTTCTTCCACGCCGCGCCCGACCACGCGAGCTCGTGGCGGGGGGATGCCGACGTCGTCCGACTGACCTCGCGCGACGAGTACGTCTACGCGTTCTCCGGCAAGGCGCGCGAGTTGCTGGCCAAGGCGGAGGCCGCGGCGCACGCACACGGCGTGCCTTGCGATGCGGTCCAGGTGGTGCATCAACGGCCGGCGGCGGCGATCGTCGAGGTCGCTCGAGCGCACCAGTGCGACCTGATCTTCATGGCTTCGCACGGACGCGGCGGGCGCTTGGGCATGGCCTTGACGTCGGAGACGCTGAGCGTGCTGCGAACCGCAGGACTGCCCGTGCTGGTCTCGGCGACTCGGGACCCGCAGACGCCGGCCCGTGCCATCGGCATCATCCGCGACGAGCATCGCTCGCTGGCCGCCGTGATGCATGCCTGGATGCATGCGCTGGCGAGCTCGCGTACCGAAGGTGCGCCCGTCGATCCGGCGTTGACGCACGCCATCATTCGCTACATCCGGACCTTCCCCGTGGCCCTGCACCACCCGAAGGAGGAAGAGCACCTGTTCAGACGGCTGCGTCAGCGCACGGACACCGTGAACGCCGACCTCGACGAACTCGAGCGTCAGCACGAGCGCGATCGGGAACTCGTGGCCGAACTGGCGCGGCTGGCCGAGACCCTGACGTCCGCCGCTGACGAACGGGCCGCGGCCGACGCCGCGCGCGCCCTCGAGGACGCCGTCCATGCGTACGCGTCGTTCCTCTGGGCGCACCTGGGCCGCGAGGAGAGCGTGATCCTGCCGGCGGCGCAGCGCCATCTCACCGAGACCGATTGGTCGGCCATCGACGCGGCCTTCGAGGCAAACCGGGATCCCGGGTTCGCCGGCGAGACCGAGAAGCAGTACCGACAGCTGTTCTCTCGGATCGTCAATGCGGCCAAGGACTGGCCCTAGGCTCGCACGCCGTCACCGTGGAGCCGATGCGGATGGCGGCGGTACCGAGTTCGCGTGACCGACCTGACGGCTGCCCGTGGCGGCCGGCGGCATCTCGGAATCCGACGGGCGCCAGTCCGCTCGAATCAGGGACTGGCGAGAGGGATGGGGTGGCTGATGGGACTCGAACCCACGACGACCAGAATCACAATCTGGGACTCTACCAACTGAGCTACAGCCACCGCAGAGCCTGAGAGTATAGCGGCCCCGACCCGGCTCACCGGCCCGGCGCCGACGCGGCCTGCGCGATCAGCGCCGTCTTCAGGTCGACCTTGTGGCGCTTGTTCAGCGCCGCGAGGTAGGCCTGGGTCTCGGCGTTGGACCAGGCCTGTGCGTACTGCTGGCGCAGCGCCGCGTCGCCGCCGCCGGCCGCCGGGTCGCGCTCGATGACCTTGATGACCTTGACCACCGCGTAGCCCTGCTCGCCCAGGTCGACGCCCAGCGCGGCCGGCAGCGGCTCCGGCGCAGCGCGCAGCGCCGCGTCGACCACCTCGCGCGGCTGGCCCTGCAGCTGCGCGCGGGAGACGGTCAGCGTCTGCGGCAGGTCCAGCGTCGGCTGCGCCTTGAGCTCGGCCAGCTTGGCCTCGCCGTCCTTGCGCGCCATCGCCGCCGCTTCCTGCGCGACCACGCGTTCGCGCACGCGCGCCTTCACCTCGTCGAGCGGCAGCGTGCGCGCCGGCTGGTACTGCGTGATGCGCGCCGCGGCGAGCTGGTTCGGACCGATCTCGACCGCGTCGGTGTTGCGCTTGTTGCGCAGCGCGTCGTCGCCGAACACTGCCTCGAGCAGCTTGGCCGACGCGAGCGCGCCGGTGGCGCCGGGCGCCGGCGTGCGCTGCACGCTGGCGCTGCGCTTGTCGAGCTTGAAGCGGTCGACCACCGGCTGCAGGCTGTCGGGCTGCTCGTAGACCATGTTGGTGAACTGCTCGGCGGCCTCGGCGTAGCGGCGCTG
>CALJUI010000499.1 GCA_937975735.1 uncultured Rubrivivax sp. | reverse complement strand
TGCCGGCGTCCTGGTCGTGGTTGTCGCCCTTGAGCTTGGCGCCCACGGCCTGGCGAGCGCGCAGCAGCGCCACGCCGCCGCCGGCGACGATGCCTTCCTCGACCGCGGCACGCGTGGCATGCAGCGCGTCCTCGACGCGGGCCTTCTTCTCCTTCATCTCGACTTCGGTGGCGGCACCGACCTTGATGACGGCGACACCACCAGCCAGCTTGGCCACGCGCTCCTGCAGCTTCTCGCGGTCGTAGTCGCTGGTGGCTTCCTCGATCTGGATGCGGACCTGCTTGACGCGAGCCTCGATGTCGGCGGCGGCACCGGCGCCGTCGATGATCGTGGTGTTCTCCTTGCCGATCTCGACGCGCTGGGCCTGACCCAGCTCGTTCAGCGTCGCCTTCTCGAGCGTCAGACCGACTTCCTCGGCGATCACCTTGCCGCCGGTCAGGATCGCGATGTCCTCCAGCATGGCCTTGCGGCGGTCACCGAAGCCCGGGGCCTTGACGGCGACGACCTTCAGGATGCCGCGGATGGTGTTGACGACCAGCGTCGCCAGCGCCTCGCCTTCGACTTCCTCGGCGATGATCAGCAGCGGGCGGCCGGCCTTGGCCACCTGCTCGAGGATCGGCAGCAGGTCGCGGATGTTGCTGATCTTCTTGTCGAAGAGCAGGACGTACGGGTTCTCGAGGATCGCGCTCTGCTTCTCGGGGTTGTTGATGAAGTAGGGCGACAGGTAGCCGCGGTCGAACTGCATGCCCTCGACGACGTCGAGCTCGTTGTCCAGGCTCTTGCCGTCCTCGACGGTGATCACGCCTTCCTTGCCGACCTTGTCCATCGCGTCGGCGATGATCTTGCCGATCGACTCGTCGCTGTTGGCGGAGATGGAGCCGACCTGGCCGATCTCCTTGCTGGTGGTGGTGGCCTTCGAGGCCTTCTTCAGCTCCTCGACGAGGGCCGTGACGGCCTTGTCGATGCCGCGCTTGAGGTCCATCGGGTTCATGCCGGCGGCGACGAACTTCATGCCCTCGCGCACGATCGACTGCGCCAGCACGGTGGCGGTGGTGGTGCCGTCACCGGCGGCGTCGCTGGTCTTGGAAGCGACTTCCTTGACCATCTGCGCGCCCATGTTCTGGAGCTTGTCCTTGAGCTCGATCTCCTTCGCGACCGAGACACCGTCCTTGGTGACGGTGGGGGCGCCGAACGAGCGCTCGAGCACGACGTTGCGGCCCTTGGGGCCCAGGGTGACCTTGACCGCGTTGGCCAGGATGTTCACGCCTTCCACCATGCGGTGGCGGGCATCGGAACCGAAGACGACGTCTTTAGCTGCCATGTTCATTTCTCCGAAATCAGATTGAGTTGTTCGTCGGGACCCGAAGCCGATCCGGGTCCCCCGGTCGGGTTCGAGCCCCCTTGGGGGGTGGCGAGGATCGCGGCGTCAGCCGCGACCGCAGCCTGGGGGCCTTACTTTTCGACGACGGCGAAGAGGTCCTCTTCGCGCATCACGAGCAGCTCGTCGCCGTCGACCTTGACGGTCTGGCCGCTGTACTTGCCGAACAGCACGCGGTCGCCGACCTTGATGTTCAGGGCCACGAAATCGCCCTTCTCGTTGCGCTTGCCGGGACCGACGGCGAGCACTTCGCCTTGATCGGGCTTCTCGGCCGCGTTGTCGGGGATGACGATGCCCGAAGCGGTCTTGGTTTCCTGCTCGAGGCGCTTGACGATCACGCGATCGTGCAACGGACGAAGTTTCATTTCATCTCCTGTGGAAGGACTGGGTAGGTTTGAGCTGGCGAATCAGGTAAGTGAGCGCTAGCAAATCTGACCGGATAGCCGACGTTCGTTCGTCGGCGATCGATCGTCAGCACTCAAGGCTGTCGAGTGCTAGCAGAACGCATTATAGGGTCCGCCCCGGGCCTTTCAAGAGCCGGGATCGGTGTACCGGACTCAGTTCGCGCTCGACGCCGCTTCGCCGACCGCGCCCGGCGTCGGGTCCGGCACGCGGTAGCCCTCGCTGGCCCAGGCGCCGAGGTCGTGGTTGCGACAACGCTGGCCGCAGAACGGTCGCCAGGGGTTCGACGGGGCGAACAGCGATGGCTGGCGGCAGGTCGGGCAGGGCACCTGCCGCTGGACGTCCTTGCCGGCGCTCATGCGCACAGCGTGAGTTCGAACGCCGCGTCGGCGCCGCTGGGCCGCAACCGGCCGTCGGCGTCGGCGCGCATCAGCCGCACCGACACCATCAGGCGGTGACCGGAGATCTCCGGCACCAGATCGGTCGCGTCGTCGAGCCGAACGCGCAGCAGATGGTACGACTTGCCCTGCGGCAGACTTTGCTGGTACTGGCCCGACGGGGCGACCACCCGCTGCGGGGTGCCGCTCTCGCGCAGCAGGCCGAGCAGCACCGTCAGCGCTTCGGCGAGCGGCATCACGCAGGCCGTCCAGCGCTCCAGGTCGATCCGGCGCGCGTCGGCCGGGTGCTGCTGCCAGGCGTAGTACGCGGGCAGGTCGAACTCGCAGGTGCCACCGGGAATGCTGATCCGGCTGCGGATGCTCATCAGCCACTCGTTGGCGGTCAGCGAATGACCAGCCTTCCCCGAAAGCTCGTTGAGGCCGCCGAACGCCCGATCGATGCGGCCGATCACGTCGTCGAGCACCGACTCGGCGATGTGCGGATTGCCGCGGTAGCCTTCGAGCTGGGTGCGGTGCCGGTCGAGTTCCTTGAGCAAGTCCGACTTCAGGTCGGCACGCGACGCGACGTCCATGATCTCGAACAGAGTCGCGAGCGCGAAGTGATGGTCGACCGGGTCGTCGCGCCCGATCAGCAGGCCGAGCCGCTCGAACAGGTGCTCGAGCCGCAGCATCGTGCGGATGCTCTCGTTGAAGGGGTATTCGTAGAGGACCAAGTCGGCTCGGCGAGGGGACGGCGCCACCGATTGTTCCATAGCACCGGCGGGAGCCGGTCAGCCGGTGCCGGCCCAGTGACGCCAGAGCGCGCCGACGGCCTGCTCCAGGCCGGCGAGCGGCATGGCGTCGTCGTTGTGGATCACGGCGTCGGCGATCGCGCGCCGCTGCGCTCGCGTCGCTTGCTGGTCGATCACGCGCCGCACCGCATCGGCCGACCAGCCGGAGCGGCGCATCACACGCGCCTGCTGCACCGCCTCGGGGCAGTCGACCACCAGCACGTGGTCGACGCGCGCGCGCCAGTGGGTCGACTCGGCCAGCAAGGGCACGTCGAACACCACGCAGCGGTGTTCCGCCGCCGCCGCCTGGCGCGCGGCCTCCGAGCCGATCAGCGGGTGCAGCACGGCCTCGAGGCGGGCCTTGGCCTGCGCGTTGCCGAACGCCAGTGCGCGCATGCGATCGCGGTCGAGGGCGCCGTCGGCCTGCAGCATCTGCGGGCCGAAGGCGGCTGCCAGGGCGGGCAGCGCGGCGCCGCCGGGGGCGGTCAGCGCTCGCGCGATGGCATCCGTGTCGACGACGGCGGCGCCGCAGTGGGCGAGCATCCCGGCGACGGTGCTCTTGCCGCTGCCGATACCGCCGGTCAGCCCGATGCGCCGCACCGGACTCAGGCCCAACCGATGAACTCCAGGATCGGCGTCAGGCCGATCAGCACGACGGCCAGGCCGCCACCGGCGAGGAAGGGGCCGAAGGGCACGTAGCGGCCTTCGCGCAGCGCACCGGAGGCCTTCATGCCCAGGCCGATGACTGCGCCGATGATCGAGGCCGCGAGCACGATCGGCAGGATCGCCTGCCAACCGAGCCAGGCGCCCAGCGCGGCGAGCAGCTTGAAGTCGCCGTAGCCCATGCCTTCCTTGCCGGTCGTCAGCTTGAACAGCCAGTACACCGCCCACAGCGACAGGTAGCCGACCGCCGCGCCGGTGATCGCCGCCGCGGGCGTCAGGCCGAAGCCGAAGGCCGCCGCGACGAGTCCGGCCCACAGCAGCGGCAGGGTCAGGGCGTCGGGCAGCACGGTCGTGTCCCAGTCGATCAGTGACAGCGCGACGAGGGCCGCCGCGAAGCCGCACCACCACAGCGCAACCGGCTGCGCGCCGACCCGCCATGCGATGCCGGCAAACAGCGCGCCGGTGACGAGTTCGACCAGGGGATAGCGCGCCGAGATGCGGGTGCCGCAGGCCGAGCAGCGCGCGCGCAGCGCCAGCCAGCTCAGCAGCGGGATGTTCTCGAACCAGCGGATCCGGTGGCCGCAGCTCGGGCAACGCGAGGCCGGGCGGGCGAGGCCGAACGGCGCGAGGGCATCCACCTGCTTATGCAACTGCTCGCCGGCCTGCAACAGGGCCGGCGTCGGGGCCGAGCCGAAGACCCGCTTGTGGCCATCGTGGTCGTTCAGCTGCGCCGCGACGTCGCCCCACCACTGCCGCTCGAGCACGATCGGCAGCCGGTGGATCACGACGTTGAGAAAGCTGCCGACCGCCAGGCCGACCAGTGCCAGGGCCCAGGGCGAGAGCAGCAGATCGAGCGGCAGCTCGCCGAGCACGATCAGACGACGGAACCGAGCTTGAAGATGGGCAGGTACATCGACACCACGATGCCGCCGATCAGCACGC
>CALJUI010000498.1 GCA_937975735.1 uncultured Rubrivivax sp. | reverse complement strand
CCGCCGGCGCAAAGAAGACCGTCGCCGGGGTGCCGGCGCGCCGCGAGCGGCCGGGCGCAACCCCCAGGTTGACGTTGCCCGCTTGCCGCCGGCGCCGGCGGGATCGGGTGAAATCAAGCCCTCCTCCCGCTCGAAGGCGAACCCCGTGAAGCGTGTCCAGTCGCTGCTGCTGATCCTCACCCTGACCGTGTCCGCCGCCGCCCACGGTGGCGGCGCGCCCCGCAACGTGGCGCTCGTCTCGCTCATCGGGGACGTGATGACGGTCGACACCTACCGCGCCCGCACCGGCACGGCGATCAACAAGAACGACCAGACCGTCATCCCGGTCACGACACCATTCTACAACAGCGAGGCGCAGGCCAAGGCGGCCGACGCCGTGTTCGCCCAGTTGTCCGAGGACGCGGCGGTGGCCACGCTCGCGGTGCCCAAGCCCGGCTCCAATTTCGACCCGGCCGGCCTGCTGGTCGACGGCGCCGTGTCGCAGGCCAACCCGCTGGTGGCCGCGCTGCGCAAGGAGGGCTTCAGCCACCTGCTGGCCATCACGAAGCATCGCAGCGCTGCGCGCCTGGAGATGGCCGACGGCTCGGTCGGCACCGGCCAGCTCGAGGGCCTGGGCTTCTACGTGGACCACTCGCTCAGGACCGAGCGCGTCGACACGCGTGCGCCGTCCTATGGGTTCGTGGCGCCCTACGTCTACATCCGCCTGCTGCTCATCGACCTGGACACGCTGGCGATCCGGGGCGACCAGAAGGTGACGGCCAGCGTCGTGCGCACGAGCGCGGCCAACCCGGACGGGCACGACCCCTGGGGCGCGCTGACCGCCGAAGAGAAGGCGCGGATGCTGCTGGCCCTGCTCGAGCGCCATGTGACGGACGCCGTGCCGCGGCTGTTCCAGGCCAGGTAGCGCACGCGCCCGCGGGCCCCGGGGATCGACCCGCATGCACGGCGCGGCGCCTGGCCGCACACTGCGGCCATGAAGCACCTGACCTTCCACTTCGACGTCGTCTCGCCCTACGCCTACCTCGCCTTCGAGGCGCTGCCCCAGGTGCTGGAAGGCTGCAGCTACGTCGTCGACCTTCAACCGGTGCTGTTCGCCGGGCTGCTGCAGCGCTGGGGCCAGAAGGGACCGGCGGAGATCGAGCCCAAGCGCGCCTGGACCTTCCGCCAGGTGGCCTGGGCCGCGCGCGCGCAGGGCACGCCGATCGACGTGCCGACGCCGCACCCCTTCAACCCGCTGGCCCTGCTGCGCCTGGCGCTGGCCAGCGCCCCGGCGGGCGGGCTGCCGAACCGCCGCGTGGTGGAGTTGCTGATGCACCATGCCTGGCGCGGCGGCGGCGCCGACACCAACGAGCCGACGCGCCTGCAGAGGCTACGCGACGCCGTCGCACCCCCGCGCGACCCGGACGGCGCCGAGGTCAAGGCCGAGCTGCGCGCCGCCACCGACGCGGCGGCCGACGCCGGCCTCTGCGGCGTGCCGACGGTGGAGGTGGACGGCCGCCTGTTCTGGGGCCTGGACGCGCTGCCGATGCTGGCGGCCTACCTGCGCGGCGACCCGTGGTTCGACGGGCCGGACTGGGACGAGGCCGGCCGGCCGCGGGCCGGGGTCGTGCGTCGTTCCTGAGCCGGCGCGCGGTCGGCGAACGAGCCGCGCCGTACGGGCCAAGCTGCCTGGGCCAATGCGACGGCCTGCGCCTGCGCAAGCCGCCGCGCCTGACCGCTGCGTGGTGTGTGACGCGATTGCGGCACCTCAGGCCGTGACCTCGAACACCGCCCCCATGCCGCCGGCATGATGTTCAAGCACGTGGCAATGCAGCAGCCAGCGCCCCGGGTTGTCCGCCACGAAGGCGACTTCCAGCATGTCGCGTGGGGCCAGGAGCACGGTGTCGCGCCAGTGCGGACTTGGCAGGGGCCGACCGTTGCGCGCCAGCAGCAGGACATGGTGGCCGTGCACATGGATCGGATGCCACCACGGCGTGCGGTTGTCGAGCCTCAGCCGGACCGTTTGCCCCCGCGGCACGCTGAACAAGGGCTCGTGCGCGTCGTGACGGCTGCCGCCAAGCCGGCGCAGCCGGCGTGCCACGCGCTCGGTCCAGGGATCCCTCGGCCAGCCCTGCATGTTCATCATCCCGCCTCCGAAGACCAGGTCCTGCACCGACGCGGTCGACGGCGAGGGGGTCGGCAGCGGTTCGGCACGGGCAGGTCGTGGCATGTCCCGAGGGACGACCGTGGTCGCGCCGTCGACCTGCAGCATGCCCAGCCGTCGCTCGACCTTGTCGAACCGGTCCAGCAGGGCATGCCGCCCCGCTGCGGTGGCGTCGACGATCACGTCGGCGCGCATGCCAGGCCCCAGCAGCAACGGGCCGTCCCACCGCTCGACCCGGTCAGCGGGCATGCCGTCGCGCGCGATCAGCCACGCAGGCAGACCCTCGAGCTCGAGCGCGAAGATGCGCGCGTTGGCGGCATTCACCAGCCGGAGGCGCAAGCGCTGGCCGGCGCGCAGCTTCAGCGTCGGCTCGGGCACGCCGTTGACGGTCAGGACCTGGCCCAGCCGGCCCGCGTGTGACACGTCCATGTAGTCGTAAAAGTCCTCTGCCACCCGACCGCGTCGGTCGAGCCGCCAGTCGTCCAAGAGCCAGACTTCGTCCCGGTCCACGGGCGGCGGCTCATCGTCGTCCACCACCAGCGCGCCGGCCAGGCCGCGCTCCACCTGTTCCGGCGTCCCCAGGTGCGGGTGGTACCAGAACGTGCCCGAATCAGGCGGTGTGAAGCGGTAGAGGAAGCGCTCGCCGGGCTCGATCGGGGCCTGCGTCAGGTAGGGCACGCCATCCATGGCGTGAGGCACGCGCACGCCGTGCCAATGGATCGTCGTGGGATCGGGAAGTTGGTTGTGCAGCTCCAACTCGAAGGGCTCGCCGCGCCTGACGCGCAACGTCGGCCCGGGAACCACACCGTCGTAGGCCCAGACGGCCAACGCCTCTTGACCCGCGACGGTCACCGAGGCCGGCGCGGCGCGCAGCCGAACCAGCGGCCGTGCCTCGGCCGCGCGAACCTGGCTCGCCAGCAGCGGGCCGTAGGCCAGGGCATGCAGACAATCTCGTCGATTCATGTGCTGGATCTCCCGTCAGCATGGTTGTTCCGCGCGTCGCGGCGCCGCATCAGCAGGTAGGCCGCCGGCACGACGAACATCGACAGCAGCGGCGCACTGAGCATGCCGCCGACCATCGGCGCGGCGATGCGCTGCATCACCTCGCTGCCGGTGCCCACGCCCCAGAACAGCGGCAGCAGACCGGCCACGATCGTCGCCACCGTCATCGCCTTCGGGCGCACGCGCAGCACCGCGCCTTCGCGCACCGCGTCGATCAGCGCCTGCTCGCCTCGCTCGCCGGCGGCCGCGCGCGCCTCCCAGGCCTGCTTCAGGTACAGCAGCATGATCACGCCGAACTCGGCGGCCACGCCGGCCAGTGCGATGAAGCCCACGACGCTGGCCACCGACACGTTGTGCCCCAGGGCCCACAGCAGCCAGACGCCGCCCACCAGGGCCAGCGGCAGCGTGGCCATGATCAGCAGCGCCTCGTCCACCCGGCCGAAGGTCATCACCAGCAGCACGAAGATGATGCCCAGCGTGAAGGGCACCACCAGCTGGAGCCTGGCCGTGGCGCGTTCCAGGAACTCGAACTGCCCCGACCAGCTGACCGAGTAGCCCGGTGGCAGCGCCACCTGCGCGTCGACCGCGTGCTGCATGTCCAGCACCGTGCCGCGCAGGTCGCGGCCACGCACGTCCACGTAGACGAAGCCGGCCAGCCGCGCGTCCTCGCTGCGCAGCATCGGCGGGCCGTCGCTGATGCGGATGTCGGCCACGTCGGCCAGCGCGAGACGCTGGCCGCGTGCGGTGACGATGGGCAGCTCGCGCAGCTTCGTCACCGAATCCCGCAACTCACGCGGATAGCGCAGGTTGATGCTAAAGCACTGTGGTCCGTCGACGACCTCGCCGATGCCCATGCCGCCCACCGCCCCGGCCTCGACGTCCTCCACGTCGGCGATGTTCAGGCCATAGCGCGCGGCGTCGCGGCGGCGGATGTCGACGTCGATG
>CALJUI010000497.1 GCA_937975735.1 uncultured Rubrivivax sp. | reverse complement strand
CGAAGACCACGCCGTGCACGCGCAGGATGGCGTAGACGCCGACCTTGGTCATGATCGCGAACAGCGCTGCGACCGGCGCGCTCGACGCCGCGTAGGTTGCCGGCAGCCACATCGCCAGCGGCATCAGCGCGGCCTTGAAGCCGAACACGACGAGCAGGATCAGCGCCGCGGCCTGCAGCACCGCCGCTTCGGGCCCCTGCACCATGGGCACGCGCAGCGCCAGGTCCGCGAGGTTCAGCGTGCCGGTCAGCGCATAGATCAGCGCGACACCGATCAGGAACAGCGCGCTGGCCGCCAGGTTCAGCACCACGTAGTGCGTGCCGGCCTTCAGCCGCTCGCGGCCGAGGCCGTGCATCATCAGCACGTAGCTGGCGATCAGCAGCACCTCGAAGAACACGAACAGGTTGAAGATGTCGCCGGTGACGAAGGCGCCGTTCAGCCCCATCAGCTGGAACTGGAACAGCGCGTGGAAGTGGCGGCCCTGGGCGTCCCAGCCGCCGCTGGCGTACCACAGCACCGGCACCGCGACCGCCGAGGTCAGCGCCAGCATCAGCGCCGACAGCCGGTCGATCACCAGCACGATGCCGAACGGCGCCGGCCAGTCGCCGAGGCGATAGACCGTCAGCACACCGCTGCCCGCCAGCTCGACGAGGCGGAACGCGAACACCGCGCCGAGCAGCGCCGACGCCAGCGCGATGCGCCGCGCCCAGCGCCGCCGCGCCAGCGCCAGCTGGCCCTGCGTGCCGCTGCCGACGTCGCCGATCAGCAGCAGCAGGATCGCCGTCGCCGCGGGCAGCAGCACCGGCAGGATCGGCAGATGGTCGGTCAGGGTCATGCCTGCCCCTCGCCGCGCTCGGCCTGCGATCGGTCGACCCGCCCGTCGACCTGGTCGGTGCCGGTCTCGTGGCGACCGCGCAAGGCGAGCTCGATGACGAAGCCGGTGGTCGCGAAGCCGATCACGATGGCGGTCAGCACCAGCGCCTGCGGCAGCGGGTCGGCGACGTTCGGTCCGTCGATGAGGATCGGCGCGGCGCCGAGCCAGAGCCGCCCCATCGCGAAGATGAAGACGTTGACCGCGTAGCCCAGCAGCGTCAGCCCGAGCACCACCGGGAAGGTGCGGCCGCGCAGCAGCAGGTAGATGCCGCAGGCGGTCGTGAAGCCGATGCCCGTGGCGACCAGGAACTCCATGCTCATGATCATTGCGCGGTGTCCTTGCTTGCCGCCCCCAGCACCGACAGCATCAGCATCGTGGCCCCGACGACGGTGATGTAGACGCCGAGGTCGAACAGCGCCGCGGTGGCCAGCGGCAGCTCGCCCAGCACCGCCACCGTTGGGTGGCCGGAGGCGCTGGTGAGGAAGGCATGGCCGAACGCGAAGGCGCCGACACCGGTCAGCAGCGCGATGCCCAGGCCGCTACCGACCCAGCGCGTGTAGCGCTGGCCGCCGCCGGCGTGCAGCAGGCCGTCGGCGCGGTTCTGGCCCATCGCCATGTACTGCAGCACCAGCGCGACGGCGGTCACCAGGCCGGCAATGAAGCCGCCGCCCGGCAGGTTGTGGCCGCGCCAGAAGATGTAGACCGAGACCACCAGCGCCAGCGGCAGCACCAGGCGCGCGGCCATGCGCAGCATCAGCGGCAGGCGCGGGTAGGTCCAGGGGTGGCCTTCGACGTCGGTCGCCGGCCGGCGCACGCGGAAGCGGTCGAGCAATGCCAGCACGCCGACCGCGGCGATGCCGAGCACGGTGATCTCGCCGAAGGTGTCGTAGCCGCGGAAGTCGACCAGGATCACGTTGACGGCGTTGGTGCCGCCGCCCAGCGGCTTGGAGTTCTCGAGGAAGTACCAGGCGATCGAGTCGTGGTCGCGCGTCAGCATCAGCCAGGTCAGCCAGGCCATGCCGCCGCCGCCGACCGCGGCGAGCACGCCGTCGCGCATCCGCCGACGGGTCGACGACTCGCGCGGCGTGCGCTGCGGCAGCAGCGCCAGGCCCATCAGCAGCAGCACCGTCGAGACGATCTCCACCTACAGCTGCGTCAGCGCGAGGTCCGGGGCCGACAGGCCGAGGGAGGCCATCGACGCGACGAGGCCGATGCCGCCGGTGAGGATCACGGCGCGGAAGCGGTCGTGGTGGCCGAGCACCAGCGCCGCGCCGCTGGCCAGCAGCACGAGCCACAGCACGATCGCCACCGGCGAGGCCGGCAGCAGCGCGCGGCCGCCGACGCGCAGCGGCTCGCCCTGCCACAGCGGCACGAAGGCGAGCACCACCGCCGAGGCGACCATCCAGGCCGCGTAGCGCTGCAGCGAGCCGTTCTCCAGCCGCGACGTGACGCGGCCGGCGACGCCGAACAGGCCGTCGACCAGCGCGGTGAAGATCGCCTTGCCGCCGCGGCCGCTCGGCTCGTAGCGGTGCAGCCGGCGCGCCGCGGCGAGGCCGAAGTACAGCGCCGCGCCGCCGGCGACCGCGACCGCGCTCATCATCAGCGGCAGGTTCACGCCGTGCCACAGCGCGAGGTGGAACTCGGGCGCCGGCGCGCCGAGCACGGCCGACGACGCCACCAGCACCATCGGCCCGGCGATCGCCATCGGCGCCAGCCCGACCGCGATGCACACCGCCACCAGCAGGATCACCGGCGCCTTCATGCCCAGCGGCGGTTCGTGCGGATGCGGGTTCGGCAGGCCACGCGGCGCGCCGTGGAAGAAGGTGTCGTGCACCAGACGCAGCGAGTAGGCCATCGAGAACAGGCCGCCCGCGGTCGCGAC
The DNA here is from genome assembly GCA_937975735.1 of uncultured Rubrivivax sp. Lineage (GTDB taxonomy): Bacteria > Pseudomonadota > Gammaproteobacteria > Burkholderiales > Burkholderiaceae_C > Rubrivivax. The sequence goes on along the minus strand of CALJUI010000497.1, from coordinate 4,545 downwards.
CACCGGCACCGCCCAGCCGAAGCCGCCCCACATGCGTTCGCCGGCCTGCAGCGCCTCGTCGAGCATCATCTCCTTCGAGATGAAGCCGTTGAACGGCGGCAGGCCGGCCATCGCCGCCGAGGCGATCAGCGCCAGCGTGCCGATCCACGGCATCATCGCCATCAGCCCGCCCAGCCGCCGCATGTCGCGCGTGCCGGTTTCGTGGTCGACGATGCCGGCGCTCATGAACAGCGCCGCCTTGAACGCCGCGTGGTTGAGGATGTGGAACACCGCGACCACCGCCGACATCGGCGAACCGAGCCCGATCAGGAAGGTGATCAGCCCGAGGTGACTGACGGTGGAATAGGCGAGCAGGCCCTTCAGGTCGTGCTTGAAGATCGCGACGAAGGCCGCGAAGACCATCGTCGCCAGGCCGACGGTCGCGACGATGCTCTCGAACAGCACCGTGCCGCCGAGCACCGGGTAGATGCGCATCATCAGGAACAGGCCCGCCTTGACCATCGTCGCCGAGTGCAGGTAGGCCGACACCGGCGTCGGCGCGGCCATCGCCTGCGGCAGCCAGAAGTGGAACGGCATCTGCGCGCTCTTGGTGAAGCAGCCGACCAGGATCAGGCCCAGCGCGAGCGGGTACATCGGATGGGCCTGGATCATCTCCGCGCGCGTGAACAGCACCGACAGGTCATGACTGCCGCCGATCTGGCCGAGCACGAGCACGCCGGCGAGCATCACCAGGCCGCCGCCGCCGGTGACCGCCAGCGCCATGCGCGCGCCGGCGCGCGACTCGTCCTTGTGGCCCCAGTAGCCGATCAGCAGGAACGACGAGATGCTGGTCAGCTCCCAGAACACGACGAGCAGGATCAGGTTGTCCGACAGCACGATGCCCAGCATCGCCGCCATGAACAGCATCAGCTGGCTGAAGAACTTGCCGGCCGGGTCGCCGTCGGGCCCGGCGTGCAGGTAGAAGGCCGCGTAGGTGACGATCAGCACGCCGATGCCGCTGATCAGCAGCGCGAACATCAGCGCGAGGCCGTCGAGGCGGAAATTGGCGTTCAGGCCGATCGCCGGGATCCACTCCGCGCGGGTCAGCAGGGTCTGCCCGTCGAACACCGCGCCGGCCTGGCTCAGCAGCAGGCCGACGACGGTCAGCGCGATCGCGCCGGCGATCAGTGCGGTGGCGCGGCGCCGTGCCGGCGACTCGACCCGCCCGCACCAGAAGCACAGGGTGGTACCGAGGACCAGCGGCAGCAGGACGATGGTCGCGAGCAGGCTCATCGCGGCGATGGCGGTTGACGGGGTGGCGGAGGCCGAAGTGTAGGCAAGGTCGCGCGGCCCCGGCCCCGGGACCGGTCCGGATGCCGGGTTTTGGCGACTCGCGGATTGACGCCGGCGCCGCCGCACTGTAAGGCGAAGCTCGGCCGCGCTCGCTACACTCGGCCGACCCCCGAACCCCCTGTCCGCCCCCTGCCATGCCCACCCTGATCCGCCACGAGCACCTCGTCGAGACCGTCGCCGCCGCGCTGCAGTACATCAGCTACTACCACCCGGCCGACTACATCGCCCACCTGGCGCGCGCCTACGAGCGTGAGCAGAGCCCGGCGGCGAAGGACGCGATCGCGCAGATCCTGACCAACTCGCGCATGAGCGCCGAGGGCAGGCGCCCGATGTGCCAGGACACCGGCATCGTCAACGTCTTCCTGAAGATCGGCATGGACGTGCGCTTCGAGGGCTTTCCCGGCTCGGTCGAGGACGCGGTCAACGAAGGCGTGCGCCGCGGCTACCTGAACCCGGACAACCTGCTGCGGGCCTCGGTGCTGGAGGACCCGCTGTTCACGCGCAAGAACACCCGCGACAACACGCCGGCGGTGATCCACATGAGCGTGGTGCCCGGCGACAAGCTGGACGTCACCGTGGCCGCCAAGGGCGGCGGCAGCGAGAACAAGAGCAAGTTCACGATGATGAACCCGAGCGACAGCCTCGTCGACTGGGTGCTCAAGACGGTGCCGACGATGGGCGCCGGCTGGTGCCCGCCGGGCATGCTGGGCATCGGCGTCGGCGGCACCGCGGAGAAGGCGATGCTGATGGCCAAGGAGTCCCTGATGGACCCGATCGACATGCACGAACTGCTGCAGCGCGGGCCGGCCAACAAGCTCGAGGAGCTGCGCATCGAGCTCTACGACAAGGTCAACGCGCTGGGCATCGGCGCGCAGGGCCTGGGCGGGCTGACGACGGTGCTCGACATCAAGATCGCGACCTGGCCGACGCACGCAGCGAGCAAGCCGGTCGCGATGATCCCGAACTGCGCCGCGACGCGCCACGCGCACGTGGTGCTCGACGGCTCGGGCCCGGCCTACCTCGAGCCGCCGAGCCTGGACCTGTGGCCCGACGTGCACTGGGCACCCGACTACAACAAGTCGAAGAAGGTCGACCTGAACTCGCTGACGAAGGCCGAGGTGGCGAGCTGGAAGCCGGGCGACACATTGCTGCTGTCGGGCAAGATGCTGACCGGCCGCGACGCCGCGCACAAGCGCATCCAGGACATGCTCGCCAAGGGCGAGAAGCTGCCGGTCGACTTCACCAACCGCGTCATCTACTACGTCGGCCCGGTCGACCCGGTGCGCGACGAGGTCGTCGGCCCGGCCGGCCCGACGACGGCCACGCGGATGGACAAGTTCACCGGCATGATGCTCGAGAAGACCGGGCTGATCGCGATGGTCGGCAAGGCCGAGCGCGGCCCGGCGGCGATCGAGGCGATCAAGAAGCACAAGAGCGCCTACCTGATGGCGGTCGGCGGCGCGGCCTACCTGGTGTCGAAGGCGATCAAGGGTGCCAAGGTGGTCGGCTTCGCCGACCTTGGCATGGAGGCGATCTACGAGTTCGACCTGGTCGACATGCCGGTCACCGTGGCGGTGGATGCCAGCGGCACCAGCGTGCACCAGACCGGCCCGAAGGAGTGGCAGGCGAAGATCGGCAAGATCCCGGTCGTCGAAGCCTGACCGGTCAGGCCGCCGCGGGCTCCGCGCAGTCGATCGAGAAGCCTTCGGCCAGGCGCCCGGCGAACTCGGACGCCGGCAGCGGCCGGGCGAACAGGTAGCCCTGGATCTCGTCGACGCCGAGCGAGACCATCTGCGCGAGCTGGCCCGGCGTCTCGACGCCCTCGGCGACCACCCGCTTGCCCAGCGCACGCGCCAGCACGACGATCGATCGGGCCACCGCCCCGGCCGACTCGCGGTCGCCCAGCTCGATCACGAAGGCCCGGTCGATCTTCATCACGTCGACCGGCAGCCGATGCAGCGCCGACAGCGACGAGTAGCCGGTGCCGAAGTCGTCCAGCGCCACCGCCACGCCGCAGGCCCGCAGCCGCGCGAGCCGGTCGACCGCAGCGGCGGCCTGGTCGAGGAACAGGCTCTCGGTGATCTCGATCTCCAGGTCCTGCGGATCGAGGCCGTGCTCGTCGAGCATCGCGAGGACGGCGTCGACGAACCCTTCGTCCTGCAGTTGCCGCGCCGAGACGTTCACGGCGATTCGTCCGCAGGCCACGCCGCAGGCGCGCCACAGGGCGAGCTGGTGCAGCGCCAGGTGCAGCACCCAGCGGCCGAGCGTGTCGATCAGCCCGGTGTCCTCGGCGACCGGGATGAAGCGCATCGGCCCGATCGCGCCGCGCACCGGATGCTGCCAACGCAGCAGCGCCTCGGTGGAGCCGACCTTGCGGGTGCGCGGGTCCACGCGCGGCTGGAAGTGCAGCAGCAGCTGCGGCGTGCCGATCGCCGCGCGCAGGTCGCGGGTGATCCATGCGCGCTCGGCGGCACGTTCGTCCATCGACGTCTCGTAGACCCGCCACTGGCCCCGGCCGGCGGACTTCGCGGCGTACATCGCCAGGTCGGCCTTGCGCATCAGCTCGTCGTGGTCGCGGCCGTGGATGGGGCTGAGTGCGACACCGACGGTGGCACCGATGAAGATCTCGTGGCCGAGCACGGCGAAGCGCTCCACCAGCGCCTCGCAGATGCGCCGTGCCAACGTGGCCGCGGCCTCCGGCGCGCCCGGCAGGTAGAGCACGAACTCGTCGCCGCCCGGCCGGGCGATCGTGCTGGCCTGCGGCGCCAGCGTGCGCAGCCGCGCGGCGACCGCGCGCAGCAGCTCGTCGCCGACGGCGTGGCCGAGCGTGTCGTTGACCTCCTTGAACGCGTCCAGGTCGACGAACAGCAGCGACCAGGTCGCCGCCGCCGGGGTGCCGGCCTCGTGCAGGCCGTGCCGGTTGAGCAGACCGGTCAGTGGATCGCGCGTCGCACGTTCGACGAGCAGCCGCTCGCGGGCCGCCGCCGCCAGGCCGACGGCGATGCGCGCGCGCAGGTCATCGACCTCCCGCCAGACCTCGTCGTCGACGGCCGCGCCGGCCGGCACCGCGATCAGCAGCCGCGCCACGCGCCGGTCCTGCCAATCGACGCCGACCGACCACACGGCGAACGACGACGCCGCCGCCGGGTCCAGGCCGAGCGACGCCAAGACGCCGGCCGGCGGGTGGTCCAGGACCATCGGATCGGTGCCGAC
>CALJUI010000496.1 GCA_937975735.1 uncultured Rubrivivax sp. | reverse complement strand
CTACATCTACGACGGCCTGATCGAGACCGAGGTCAGCGAGGTCGAGCGCGGCGAGATGCCGTACTGCCCGATCAAGATCATGATGAACGTCGGCAACCCTCAGCTGGCCTTCGACTTCGCGCAGATGCCGAACTCCGGCGTCGGCCTGGCGCGGCTCGAGTTCATCATCAACAACAACATCGGCGTGCACCCCAAGGCCATCCTCGACTATCCGAACGTCGATCCCGAGCTGAAGAAGGCGGTCGAGTCGGTCGCGCGTGGCCACGCCTCGCCGCGCAGCTTCTACGTCGACAAGCTGGTCGAGGGCGTCGCGACGATCGCCGCGGCGTTCTGGCCCAAGCCGGTGATCGTGCGGCTGTCGGACTTCAAGTCCAACGAATACCGCAAGCTGATCGGCGGCACCCGCTACGAGCCGGACGAGGAGAACCCGATGCTCGGCTTCCGCGGCGCCAGCCGCTACATCAGCGGCGAGTTCAGCGACGCCTTCGCGATGGAGTGCGAGGCGCTCAAGCGGGTGCGGCTGGACATGGGCCTGACCAACGTCGAGATCATGGTGCCCTTCGTGCGCACCGTCGGCCAGGCTGAACGGGTCACGCAGATGCTGGCCGAGCGCGGACTCAAGCGCGGCGTCGACGGCCTGCGCCTGATCATGATGTGCGAGGTGCCCAGCAACGCGATCCTGGCCGAGCGCTTCCTCGAACACTTCGACGGCATGTCGATCGGCTCGAACGACTTGACCCAGCTCACGCTGGGGCTCGATCGGGATTCCGGGCTGGAATTGCTCGCGCACGACTTCGACGAGCGCGACCCGGCGGTCAAGGCGCTGATCTCGCGCGCGATCACCGCCTGCCGCGCGACCGGCAAGTACGTCGGCATCTGCGGCCAGGGCCCCAGCGACCACGCGGACTTCGCCGACTGGCTGGCTGCCGAAGGCATCGTGTCGATCTCGCTGAACCCGGACACCGTGGTCGACACCTGGCGGCGGCTGGCGGCCGGCTGAGCCGGAAGCCGCCTTCGGGGACCTCCTCGGGGGCCTCCTAGGGTTAGTCCCGGGCACGGTTACACCGGGGTGGCCGGCGTTGTCAGAAATCGGTAAGGCGGCGAGCGAAGAGTCTCGCCTCAATCCGAACCGGCCATGCTGACCCTCCTCAACGCCCTGCAGCTGATCATCTACATCGCGCTGCTGGCCTTGCTGGGGCAGGGGCTGTTGTACCTGCTCGCGGGGGCGAAGCGCGAGTCCAACGTCTTCTACCAGCTGCTGCGCGTGATGACGAAACCGTTCACCTGGCTCGTGCGACGGCTGACGCCCCAGCGCGTCGCCGATCGGCACGTGCCCTTCGTCGCCTTCGGCCTGCTGGCGCTGGCGTATCTGGTGGTCACGATCGAGAAGATCAACCTGTGCGTGGACGTCAACATGGTGGGGTGCCTATGAGCAAGGGGCTGGCGCTGCTGTGGCAGCGCGTGCAGGTGATCGTGCTGCTGTGGTTCGGCCGCCATGACGAGGCGCTCGACCGGCTCGACGGGGCGATCCGGCGCTTCCCCGACGAGCGCCTGCCGCTGGCCACGCGGGCGCACCTGCAGGCGCAACTCGGTCGGGCCTCGGCGGCGATCGACGACTACCGGGTGCTCGTGCAACGCCATCCGGGCGACGCGGCGGCCTGGTTCAACCTGGGCTTCGTGCTCGAGACCGAGCAGCGCTGGGACGAGGCCCTCGACGCCCTCGGGCGCGCGACCGCGCTCGACCCGAAACTGGACCGCGCCTGGTACGGGCTCGGCCTGGTGCTGATCCGTCTGCAGCGCTACGACGAGGCCGTCGTGGCACTCAAGCGAAACACCGAGCTTCAACCCATGAGCCCGTACGGCTGGTACCAGCTGGCCCGCGTGCACGTGGATCGCCATGAGCCCGAGGAGGCGGTGAAGATCATCCGCCACCTGCAGGGCTTCGAACCCAAGGTCGCCGCTCAACTCGAGCGCGAGACCGGGTTGCTGCGCGGCCAACCGGCGTCATGACCGGTGCCCGGCGCGCTCAGGGGGCGCGCCTCGATTTGTCCGAGTGAGAGTGTCCCAATCCTCCATAGAAAGGGGTATGTCCATGAAGGTGAGTGAGAACCACCAGAACTACTGGCGAAAGAACCTACGGATCACCTCGATCCTGCTCGCCATCTGGTTCGTCGTGACCTTCGTCGTCGCGTTCTTCGCGCGCGACCTGAACTTCAACTTCTTCGGATGGCCATTCAGCTTCTGGGTCGGCGCCCAGGGCGCGCTGGTCGTCTACGTCTGCATCATCGGGTTCTACGCGCGGTACATGAACCGCCTCGACGTGGAACACGGCGTCGCCGAAGAGGAGGCCTGACATGGCTGGCTTGAATGCACCGACCGGGGGCGGCTCTGCCGCCGCCGCCAACAAGGCCTTCAAGGCCCAACTGAACAAGGTCTACACGTGGTACACGGGAGGCTTCCTCGCCTTCATCGTCGTGCTCGCGGTGCTCGAGCAGGTCGGCCTGCCGCGCAACTGGATCGGCCTGATCTTCCTGCTGGCCACCGTGGCGCTGTATGCCGGCATCGGCGTGATGAGCCGCACCTCGGATGCCGCCGAGTACTACGTCGCCGGACGGCGCGTGCCCGCGATCTACAACGGCATGGCCACCGGCGCCGACTGGATGAGCGCGGCCTCGTTCATCGGCATGGCCGGCACGCTGTACCTGACCGGCTACGGCGGCCTGGCCTTCATCATGGGCTGGACCGGCGGCTACTGCCTGGTGGCGCTGTTCCTCGCGCCCTACCTGCGCAAGTTCGGCCAGTTCACGATTCCTGACTTCCTGGGCGCCCGCTATGAAGGCAATGCGGCCCGCTTCATCGGCATCTTCGCCGCGATCCTTTGCTCGTTCACCTATGTCGTGGCGCAGATCCTGGGCGTCGGCCTGATCACCGCGCGTCTGACCGGCCTGGAGTTCACGATCGGCGTGTTCGTCGGCCTTGGCGGCATCCTGGTCTGCTCGTTCCTGGGAGGCATGCGTGCCGTCACCTGGACCCAGGTCGCGCAGTACATCATTCTGATCATCGCCTACATGATCCCGGTGGTGTGGCTGTCGGTGAAGCAGACTGGCGTGCCGGTCCCGCAGGCGATCTACGGCTCGCAGCTGCAGAAGGTCACGGCGCTGGAGCAGAAGCTGATCGACGACCCGAAGGAGAAGGAGGTCATCGCGGTCTTCAAGCAGCAGGCGGACACCCTGGGCGCCAAGCTCAAGGACATCCCGGCGGCGCTGGCGGCCGACAAGGCCGCGGCCGAGACCAAGCTCGCCGAGCTGCGGGCGGCCAATGCCCCGGTGGCCGAGATCCAGGCCGCCGAGAAGGCGCTGGCCGCGCTGCCGAAGGACGAGGCCGCCGCGAAGGACGCCTGGACCAAGGCCAAGACTGCCGCCGAAGGCCGTGCCCGGCCGCTGGCAGGCATGCCGCGCCATGCGCAGCAGTTCGCCGGTGACCCGAACGGCGACGCCAAGGCCAAGGACACCTTCGACACCTCGCGGCGCAACTTCCTAGCGCTGGTGTTCTGCCTGATGGTCGGCACGGCCGCGCTGCCGCATATCCTGATGCGCTACTACACGACGCCATCGGTGAAGGAAGCGCGGGAGTCGGTCACCTGGTCGCTGTTCTTCATCTTCCTGCTGTACTTCACGGCGCCGGCCTTGGCGGTGCTGGTCAAGTACGAGATGCTGAGCGCGGTTGTCGGCCTGCCCTTTGACAAGCTGCCTGACTGGATCGCCGCGTGGAACAAGGTCGACGCGGCCTTGCTGTCGGTGTCAGACGTCAACAAGGACGGCATCCTGCAGCTCGGCGAGATCCGCATCGGCGGCGACATCATCGTGCTGGCGACGCCGGCCATCGGTGGGCTGCCGTACGTGATCTCGGGCATGGTCGCCGCCGGCGGCCTGGCGGCGGCGCTGTCCACCGCCGACGGCCTGCTGCTGACCATCGCCAACGCGCTGTCGCACGACCTGTACTACAAGATGATCGACCCGAACGCGTCCACCGCCCGCCGGGTGGCCGTGTCCAAGGCCCTGCTGCTGGTCGTGGCACTGCTCGCTGCGCTGGTGACGGCGCAGAAGCCGGCCGACATCCTGTTCCTGGTCTCGGCGGCGTTCTCGTTCGCCGCCGCCGCGTTCTTCCCGGCCCTGGTGCTCGGCATCTTCTGGAAGCGCGCGAACAAGTACGGCGCGGTCCTGGGGATGATCCTCGGCCTCGGGATCACGTTCTACTACATGGCCACCACCCATCCCTGGCTGCGCAGCGTGTTCGGGGTGACCTCACCGGTGGAGCTGTGGTTCGGCATCCAGCCGATCTCGGCCGGCGTGTTCGGCGTGCCGCTGGGCTTCGCGGTGATCATCATCGTCAGCCTGCTGACCCCGGCGCCTAAGGGCGAGGTGCAGGAACTGGTCGAGCATGTGCGCTACCCGAACCTGAAGGCCACGCGCGCCTGACCGTCCGGACGGCGGCCCCGCCCGGGGCTGCCCCGGGGCCCTCGCGGCCCCCTGGGAAGCCAGGGGGCCGCTTTTCGTTCTACAATCCACGGTTTCCCTTGCCGCACCCGCGCCGACGCCGACGGGGCGGCTTCCGAACAGGGCGGGTTCGTCCCGAACCCGCCCAGGAACCCACAAGGAGAGTCCATGCGTCACTATGAGATCGTGCTCATGATCCATCCGGATCAGAGCGAACAGGTTCCGGCCATGCTGGAACGCTACAAGACCCTCGTCACCGGGGGCGGCGGTGTGGTGCATCGTGTCGAGGACTGGGGCCGGCGCCAGCTGGCCTACATGATCCAGAAGCTCGCCAAGGCGCACTACCTGTGCCTGAACATCGAGTGCGGCAAGGAGGTGCTCGAGGAGCTCGAGACCGGCTTCCGCTTCAACGATGCGGTGCTGCGCCACCTGACCGTCGCCAAGACCAAGGCCGAGACGGCGCCGTCGGTGATGATGAAGGCGGTCGAGCGCGAGGAAGCGCGCAAGTCCAGCCAGCAGGAGGCTTCGGCCTGATCCACCGGCCCGTGTCCGGCGGCACGACCCGATGAACCGCCTGGTTCTGACGGCCGGCCTGCTGGAGCGAGGCGCCCGGCGATACACCCCGGCCGGACTGCCGGCGCTGGATCTGGTGCTCGCGCACCAGTCCCAGGTCGAACAGGACGGTCAGCCGCGTCAGGTCTCGATGGAGATCAAGGCGCTGGCGATCGGGGCGATCTGCGGGCGCATCGAGGCCCTGGCGCTGGGACGCGCGGCGATCTTCGCCGGCTTCCTGGCCACCGGGCGCAACGGGCGAGGCCTGCTTTTTCACGTCACCGAGGTCGAGCCCGAGGCCTGACCACCCCGAATTCCCGGTTCGCCGGATCGATTGATAGAGAGGTTCACCATGCCCCCACCCCGCGGAAAAGGCCGTTTCGGCAAGGACAAGCGTCCGAAGCGCAACTCGCAGTCGCTGCTGTTCCGTCGCAAGCGGTTCTGCCGCTTCACCGTCGCCGGTGTCGAAGAGATCGACTACAAGGAGATCGACGTGCTGCGCGACTTCATCGGCGACAACGGCAAGATCACGCCGGCGCGCCTGACCGGCACGCGCG
>CALJUI010000495.1 GCA_937975735.1 uncultured Rubrivivax sp. | reverse complement strand
TCAGCGCCGACGCACGCGCACCGTGTAGTCGCCGACGCCGCTGTCGCGGTTGTAGTGCCGCACCTGCACCCAGTAGCGGCCGGGCAGCAGCGGTTGCGCGATGCGCGCGTTGTAGGCGTAGCCGGAGTCGTCGTCCTCGGCGGTCAGCGCGGTCGGGTTGTCCGGGCCGAACAGCTTCATCACGACGTCGGTCGAGCCGCGCGTGTCGATCTCGTAGCGACCGGGTGCGTCGGCGTCGAAACGGAACAGGTCTTCCTCGCCGAACTGGCCGATCGACGCCGCGGTGCGGCGCCGCGCGTTGACCGTGAGCTCGGTCGCGGTGTCGACCGTCGGCGCAGTCTTCGGGTACATCTTCGCGCCGGCGATGAACTGCTTGTCCATCCGCGACAGCACCTCGTTGGCCTTCGTGCCGATGCCGTTGGTCGTCCACTCGGCCGGGAAGAAGTACAGCATGATCGACTCGGGGTCGAACGCGGTGCCGTTGATCTGGTCGGCGCGGTAGCGGTGCAGGATGTTGTGGCGCGTGGTCTGGGCATCCCAGAAGTTCGGCGACTTGGCCATCTCGCGAATCACCACCGCCTCGTTCCACTGGATGCCGCCGGCCGGGTTCTGGTGCTCGTGCGCGAGGCCGATCGCGTGGCCGAACTCGTGCGCGACGGTGCCGCCGTCGAGGAAGCCGAGATTCATCGTCGGCTGGTTCAGCGGGATGCTGCGGCAGTCGGTGCCGATGTAGGACCAGGCGCCGTCGCCCTCGTCAAAGGCGATGCGGAAGTCGGCGTTGGGCGCGTCGTTGAAGTCGAACGCCAGGTTCGCCACCGCCGACCACCAGCCGGCCTGCTCCTTGACCTTGGCGCGCTGCGCCGCGCTGCCGCCGATGAAGCGCACCGACAAGCGGCTGCCGTTCATCCAGGTCTTGCCGATCGGCGATATCGCGCGGGTGCGGCCGGCGCGGCCGGCGCGGGTGGCCTGCGGGCGCAGCAGTTCGCGCGGCAGGATGCGGTCGAAGCAGACATGCGGGCGCTGGGCCATCGTCGTCGTCCTCCAAGCGATTGACCGAGCCAGCATGCGCCGCGCGCCGCACCGGCGACAACCTGCGTCCTAGGGAGTCGACATCCGGCGTCGGTCTTGTAAGCCGTCTGTATCCGGCCGCCGCGGTTCGTGATCTGCGTCACGCGCCGGGGCTGGCACGGATGCTGCGGCAGACCGACCACGCTTCCCCCGGACGAAGGACGCTCCCGATGAACGCCAAGGTCTCCCCGCCGCGCCGTCTGCGCGCCGCCCGCGCCGCCACGCGCAACGCGCTGTCCTCGATGCTGCGGCTGGCGCGGCCGCTGGAAGGCGCACGGCACTTCGTCTTCGAGGCGCAGACCATGGTGCGCATCCCCACCGATCGCGCGTCCGCGCTGGCCTCCCCGCTTTACCCCAGCGACACACGCTGATTCGGGCCCGCGATGACAATCGCGGCACCATGCCGCGACCCGCCCAGCGCCTTGCCCTCCCAGCCCTCCTGATCCTCGCGGCCTCGCCGCTTTGCGCCCAGCAGGCGCCGCCACCGGCACCGGCCGCGGCCGCCTCCGCGCCGGAGGCGCGCGTCGAGATCACCGGCACCCGCCAGTCCGACCCCGAACAGCGCCGCCAGTCGACCGCGGCGAAGATCGTCATCGGCCGCGAGGAGATCGACAAGTTCGGCGACGCCACGCTCGGCGAGGTGCTGCGCCGCCTTCCCGGCGTCAGCGCCCCCGGCCGGCCGGGGCGCGGCGGGCCGCCGCGCATGCGCGGTCTCGGCGGCGGCTACACGCAGCTGCTGATCGACGGCGAGCGCGTGCCGCCGGGCTTCTCGCTCGAGTCGCTGACCCCGGAGCAGATCGAGCGCATCGAGATCCTGCGTGCGCCGACCGCCGAGACCGGCGCACGCGCGGTCGCCGGCACCATCAACATCATCACCCGCGAGGGCTACCGGCGCCGCCTGAACGACCTGCGCCTGGGCCTGGCGCTGGAGAACGGCGAGCTCACGCCGGGCCTGAACTGGTCGCACAACGACAGCAGCGGGCCGCTGACCTACACGCTGTCGGCGTCGGCGTTCCGCAACCGGCGTGCGTCGACCGAGGTCGAGGAGGTACGGGTCGAAGACACCGGCACCGGCGCGCTCAGCCTGCACACGAGCGAGCAGCGCCGCGTGCACGAGCAGCGCAAAGGCGTCAACCTGACGACGCGGCTGCAGTGGCGGCTGGGCGAGGCCGGCGACATGCTGATGCTGAGCCCGAGCGTGTTCCACCTCGAGCGCGACAGCCAGCGCCAGTCGCTGCTGTCGCAGGCGGTGCCGGCGACGCCGGCGCTGTACGACCAGGCGCTGACCGACGGCGGGGGCCGCTTCACGGTGGGCCGGCTGAACGGCCAGTGGCGGCAGCGGCTCGGCGACTCGCTGCGCGGCGAGGCCAGCGGATTCGCCAGCAGCTGGCGAGCGGACAATGCCAGCCTGCGTCAGGAGACCGGCGGCGGCAGCCTGCTGCGCACGCTGGACGACCGTTCGACCACGCGCGAGCACTCGCTCAAGCTCGGCGCCAAGCTGACCGCACTGCTCGACCGCGCCGCTGCCGCACCGGGCAGCGAGCACAACCTCGTCGGCGGCATCGAGGTCGAGGCCCTCAAGCGCAGCGAGTCGCGCACGCTGCTGCAGAACGGCTCGCCCTTGCTGCTCGACTTCGGTGACCAGCTCGAGGCCGAGAGCACCCGCTGGGCCGCCTACGGCCAGAACGAGTGGACGGTCTCGCCGAACTGGTCGGCCCATGCGGGGCTGCGCTGGGAGGGCATCGAGACGATCGGCGATCCCGGCGACGGCTCGCGGCCGCACAACCGCTCGAGCGTCTGGACGCCGCTGCTGCACGCGGTGTGGAAACCCGATCCGAAGGGCCGAGACCAGGTCCGCTTCAGCCTCACGCGCAGCTACAAGACGCCGACGCTGGGCGCGCTGATCGCACGGCCCGGCATCAGCTCGCGCTTCCCGGTCAGCGGCCCGAACGAGGTCACCAGCCCGGACCGCGCGGGCAACCCGGACCTGCGGCCCGAACTCGCCACTGGCATCGACGTCGCCTACGAGCACTACCTGGCCGGCGGCGGCCTGCTCAGCGCCAACCTGTTCCACCGCCAGATCCGCGACCTGATCCGCAGCGTCGTCGCGCTCGAGACGGTGTCCTGGAGCCCGGTGCCGCGCTGGGTGTCGCGGCAGCAGAACGTCGGTGACGCGGTCACGACCGGCCTGGAGCTGGAGGCCAAGGCGAGGCTGGATCAGGTCGTGAAGGACGCGCCGCGGATCGACCTGCGGGCCAACCTGAGTCTGTACACCTCGAAGGTCGACGGCGTGCCCGGCCCCGACAACCGGCTGGACCAGCAGGCCCACGCGACGCTGAACCTCGGCGCCGACTACCGGCTGCGCGGCCTGCCGCTGATGGTCGGCGGCAACCTGAACTGGGTGCCGGGCTACCGGACCCAGGTCGACGCCGGCCAGGCCACGGTGGTCAACACGCGCCGGGTCGCCGACGCCTTCGCGCTGTGGACGATCAACCCGGCGACGGCGCTGCGGCTGACGGTGAGCAACCTGGCGCCGCTGGACAGCGTCGAGACGAACTCGGTGATCGTCGGCTCGCTGCGCGAGACCTCGGTGACGACGGCGCCGTCCTACGTCAACTGGCAGTTGCGGCTCGAGCTGAAGCTCTGATCGGAATCGGACGAGCGCCCGCGCTCGCTTCGCTCGCTGCCCCCCCCGGAGGAGGCGTGTTTCGGACCGGGGAACCCGGATCCGAACCTGCCCCCACGATCGCTTCGCTCGCTGCCCCCCGAGGGGGCGTGTTTCGGACCGGGGAACCCGGATCCGAAACGCCCCTCAGCGCCAGATGACCTTCTTGCGCTGGCCGACCCAGGCCTCGTAGTTCGCCGCGAACATGTCCTCGATGCGGTTGCGCTTGACCTTGAAGGTCGGCGTGATCAGGTCGTTGTCCACCGTCCACGGCTCGGTCGTGACGACCAGGCAGTCGAGCTGCTCGTGCGGGTCCAGGTGTTCGTTGACGGCCTTCAGGTGCTCGGTCAGCGAGGCCTCCAGCTCGGCCTTGCCGCCGGCCTTGACCTGCTTGGTCGCCTCCTCGTTGAGCATCAGCAGCGCCAGCGGCTGGCCCAGGTTGGCGCCGGTCACGCAGCAGGCCTCGACCGCCACATGCATCACCAGCTTGTCCTCGATCGGCGCCGGGGCGACGTACTTGCCCTTGCTGGTCTTGAACAGGTCCTTGACGCGGCCGGTGATCTTCAGCCGGCCCTTGGCGTCGGTCGCGCCCTTGTCGCCAGTCTTGAGCCAGCCGTCCTCGGTGAATGCCTCCTTCGTCAGCTCGGGCTCGCGGTAGTAGCCCAGCATGTTCCACGGCGCCTTGGACTGGATCTCGCCGGTGGTCGGGTCGAGCCGGCACTGCGTCTCGTCGTAGGGCAGGCCGACGGTGCCGAAGGCCTCGGGGTTGCCGTCGGTCAGGTGGCTGGCGCCGATGTTCTCGGTCATGCCGTAGCCCTCGGCCACGCGCAGGCCGAGCCGGGCATACCACTGCAGCAGCTCGACCGGCATCGGGGCCGCGCCGCCGGCGGCGAACTGGCACTGATCGAGGCCCAGCGCGCCGAGGATCTTCTTCTTCACGACGCCGCTCAGGATGGGCAGCTTCAGGAACAGGTCCAGCTTCTTCTGCGGCATCTTGTGGTTGACGCCCTGCTGGAACTTGACCCACAGCCGGGGCACCGAGAAGAACACCGTCGGCCGCGCGCGCTGCAGGTCGGCGGTGAAGGTGTCCAGGCTCTCGGCGAAGTACACGCGCATGCCGGTGGC
>CALJUI010000494.1 GCA_937975735.1 uncultured Rubrivivax sp. | reverse complement strand
CGGCGACTCGACGCCCCCGGCGACCACCGAGCAGCCGAAGGGGCGGGCCAGGCCGATCACGCCGACCACGAGGGCGCGGTCCTGCGCGTCGTCGAGCATGTGCTTGATGAAGCTGCGGTCGATCTTCAGCACGTCCACCGGCAACCGCTGCAGGTGGGTCAGCGTCGAGTAGCCGGTGCCGAAGTCGTCGAGCGCAGCGTGCACGCCCAGTGCCCGGCAGCGCGCCAGCAGCGCCGACGTGGCCTCGAGGTCGGCGTGGGCAGCCGACTCGACGATCTCGAGCTTCAGCGCGTCGGCCAGCGGCTCGGGGTGGCGCGCCAGCAGCTCGGACAGGCGCTGCACGAAGTCGGGCTCCTGCAGGTGGCGCGCCGAGACGTTGACGTTGACCGAGATGTCGAGCTTCGTGCGCCGCCAGTGCGCGAGGTGCTCGAGCGCCTGGCCGAGCACCCAGTCGCCGATGCGCGCCGACAGGCCGGTGTTGTCGATCAGCGGCAGGAACTGCAGCGGCGCGATCAGCCCCTGCTGCGGATGTTCCCAGCGCAGCAGCGCCTCGACGCCGAGCACGCGGCCCTGGCGCATGTCGACGATCGGCTGGTAGTGCAGCACGAACTCGGCGCGGTCCAGCGCCTCCTGCACGCGGCCGATCGCCATCACGCGCTCCTCGGTGCGGCGGCGCAACTCGGGGTCGAAGAACAGGTAGCCGTTGCGGCCCGACTGCTTGGCGCCGTACATCGCGTGGTCGGCGTGCCGCAGCAGCGTGTCGGCGTCGCTGCGGTCGATCGGGTAGACGGTGGCGCCGACGCTGGCGGTGAGCTGCACCGGCTCCTGGTTCGGATCGACCGCGTAGGGCTGACCGACAACGCGCAGCACGCGCTCGACGGCCAGCCGCGCCTCCTCCAGCGTGCCGGCGCGCAGCAGCAGCACGAACTCGTCGCCGCCGAGCCGCGCCGCGGCGTCGGCCCACAGGTCGCGGCTGCGCAAGGCGCCGCGCAGTCGTCCGGCGAGCTCGATCAGCAGCCGGTCGCCGCCTTCGTGGCCGTAGCGGTCGTTGACGGGCTTGAAGCGGTCGAGGTCGAGGTAGCAGACCACGAGCAGGTAGCCGTCGCGGTCGGCGGCGTGCATCGCGTCGGCGAGCAGCTGGGTCAGCCGGGTGCGGTTGGGCAGCCGGGTCAGGTCGTCGAAGTGCGCCTGGCGCTCGAGCCGCTCGCGCTGGACGCGTTGCTCGGTGATGTCGGAGATCGCCAGCACGTGGTAGCGCAGATCGCCCTCGGGGCCTTGGACCTGCGAGATCGTCGCCTGAAGCGTGCACATCTCGCCGCTGCGCCGGCGCTCGCTGAGCTCGCCGCGCCACTGGCCGCGCGCGCGCAGGCCCTGCCACATCGCATCGCGTTGCTGGCGCGCCAGCGGGTCGCTCGGCCGCGGCCGCAGCACCGAAGGCACGGTGCCCAGCAACTCGGCCAGCGGCACGCCCAGGATCTGCGAGTACGCCGGGTTGGCATCGAGCACGCGCAGATCCGCATCGGCGATCAGCAGGCCCTCGTGCAGGTGCTCGAACAGGCTCGCCGACAGTCGTTGGCGCTCCTGCGCCTCGTGGCGCTCGCTGACGTCGGTCATCGTCGCGAGCAGCCGCAGCGGCTTGCCGGCCTGGTCGCGCTGGACCGCCAGCACGTGGGTGTCGACCCAGTGCCAGCCGTCGGCGCTCTGGACCCGCAGCTCCTGGTGTAGCGCCGCGCGCTGGCCGCGCGCGACCTCGTCCAGCCCGGCCTGCAGTCGCTCGCGGTCGTCGTCGTGCACATCGACCAGCCAGACCGCCGGCGACCAGGCGTCGTCCGCGCCGCCTCGCGTCATCGCCAGCCAGCTCGGCGACCGGTAGTGCTCCTCCGGGCGCTGCAGATGCCACTCGGCGATCGCCAGTTGTGCCGCCTGCAGCGCGGTGCCGGCACGCTCCGCGCGCCGGACCAGGCCCAGGCGCGTGACATGGGTCAGCAGCACCGCCGCGAGCAGCGACAGCAGGTAACCCGACAGGCTGAGCATTGCCGTCGCCGCCGGCTGGCCGCGGAACGGGCCGACATCCTGCGAGGTCGCGAGCGCCGCGATCAGCCCCGCGACCAGCAGGCCGCAGGACGCCGCCGTCAGCCCGGCGCGCAGCGCCAGCAAGGCCAGCAGCACGTGCGGCCACCAGCCGAGCGCGACCGCCACCGGACCGGGCAGGCCCGGCCAGAGGAACAGCATCGCCGTCCCGGCCAGCGCCACCAGTGCAATGCCGGCGGCCGTCCAGCGCTCGGCAGCACCCATCGTCGCGGTGCCTGCCGGCCGGGTCAGCACCAGTGCGGGCACCGCGCTGAGGAGCATGCCCAGCGCATGCCATGGCCATTCGATGAGGAGCATCCGCGGCGCGACCCGCACTTCGGGCGTGGCCCACCAGGCTAGCGTCTGGCCGACCGTCAGCAGCGGGGCGGCAACGACGGCGCAGGCCAGCACCAGCCAGCCGACGTCGCGCGCCCGCTCCAGATCAGGGCTGGCTCGCCAACTGCGCAATGCGAGCCACGCCGCGACCACCGCCGCGGCATGCGCTGCAGCCAGCGCCAGTGCCGCCGGCCAGGATTGACCCAACGACAGCGCCGCCATCACGGTGCCCGCGGCCACGCCCGGCCAGCATTGCAGGCCCAGGCGCAGCAGGATCGCCAGGGTCAGCCCGGCCACCAGCCAGGGCGCGCCGGCCGCGGCGTGGGGCGTCATGCCGGTGTCGAGACGGCCGATCAGCAGCCCGAGCGCCGCGGCGCCGAGCGTGCCCGCCAGCAGGCTCCACCAGCGGCGCGGCAGCAGCTCCGGCGCCGGGACGCCGGGGCGGGTATCGAAGGGCTCGGCCATCGCGGGGATTCTCGCGATCCGGCCCGTCCGCGACTAGACCTTGAAGTCGGCCAGCTGCGCGCCCTCGGCCAGCGCGGCCTTGAGCCAGTTCGGCTGCAGGCCCCGCCCCGACCAGGTCTCGCCGGTCTGCGGGTGCCTGTACTTGGCCGGCACCTTGCGCGCCGGCTTGCGCGGCGCGGCCTGCGCCCGGTTGCCGAGATCGGCCAGGCTCAGCCCGTGCTCGGCCATGATCGCCTTGATGCGGGCGATCGCGTCGGCGCGCTCGCGCTGGCGGACCTCGACGATCTTCTGATCGAGCGCGGCACGCTCGGCGAGCAGTTTCTGGACTTCACTCATGGCTCTGCATTCCTGCCGGAATGGGTATTTGTCTAGGCAGGAAACTCTAGCAGGGCGCGGCCGGCGCCCGGCCGCGGTGAAACCCTGTGGGTTTGCTCAGCGATACCCGACGCGGTCGAGCATCTGCTGCACCGCCATCTGGTTCTTCCCGATCGCGGAAACCGGCACGGTGTCGACCTTGAAATCCCCGAACGAGGCCAGCGCCGGGTTGTCCGGGGCCACGCCCTTGGCGGCCGGCCACTCGTTGTTGCCATTGGCGAAATACTGCTGCGCCGAATCGCTGGCCAGGTATTCGAGGAAGCGCACCGCGGCGTCGCGGTTCTTGGCGTGGCGGGCGACGGCGCCGCCGGCGACGTTGACGTGGGTGCCGAAGCTCGCCTGATTCGGGAATACCACCCCGATGCGCTCGACGACCGCCTTGTCCTCGGGTTTGGCCGAGCGCATCAGCCGCGCCAGGTAATAGCTGTTGGTGATCGCGACGCCGCATTCGCCGCTGGCGACCGCGCGGATCTGGTCGGTGTCGCCGCCCTTGGGCGCGCGCGCCATGTTGTCGACCAGTCCCTTCAACCAGGCCTCGGTCTGGGCCGGGCCCAGGTGCTCGAGCATGGCGCCGAACAGCGACAGGTTGTACGGATGAGAGCCCGAGCGCGTGCACAGCCGGCCCTTGTTGACCGGCGCGCCGAGTTCCTCGTAGGTGTCGACATCGGTGCGCTGCACGCGGGCCTTGTCGTAGACGATCACGCGGGCGCGCGTCGAGAAGCCGAACCATGCCGAGCCCTGGCCCGTGTCGGTGCTGCGCAGGTGGTCGGGCAGGCGGCTGGCGAGCACGCTGCTCTTGACCGGCTGGAACAGGCCGTCGGACTCGGCGCGCCAGAGGCGGGCG
Source organism: uncultured Rubrivivax sp. (assembly GCA_937975735.1). Classification (GTDB taxonomy): domain Bacteria; phylum Pseudomonadota; class Gammaproteobacteria; order Burkholderiales; family Burkholderiaceae_C; genus Rubrivivax. The sequence continues at coordinate 1,358 of CALJUI010000494.1, read as the reverse complement.
GCGTCGACCAGCAGCACGACGTCGGCCGGGCTGGCCGCGCCTTCGCTCTTCAGGCGCGACAGGATGCCGTTGTCGTCGCCGTCGATGCGGTTGATCCGGATGCCGGTGGCCTTGGTGAAGTTCTCGTACAGCGCCTCGTCGGTCTGGTAGTGACGCGCCGAGTACAGGTTGAGCACGGGTTGCTGCGCGCTGGCGGCGGCGCAGCCGAGCGCCAGGCCGAAGGCGGCCAGGGCGGAGAGCAGGGGGCGGCGATGCATGGGACGGACCCTCGGGAGTGGAACTGCCCCGAGTCTATATGCAAACGCGAATGATTTGCGTTTAATTTACCGATCCGGAGGGACATAGCCGGCGGGCTGGTCGCCGCCGTCGCCGAAAAGGAACTGCTCCATCTGCCGCGCCAGGTACTGCCGGGCCCGCGCATCGGCCAGGTTCAGCCGGTTCTCGTTGACCAGCATCGTCTGATGCCGCTTCCACAGCTCGAAGGCCTCCTTGCTGATGTTGTCGTAGATGCGCTTGCCGAGTTCGCCGGGGTAGGGCGGAAAGTCCAGGCCCTCGCCTTCCTTCTTCAGGTAGGTGCATTGCACGGTGCGTGCCATCGGTGGTTCTCCTTCGTCTCAGAGCTTCTTGACCAGCACCTTGGAGCGCCGGTCCCAGTTGTACTTGCGCTTGCGCGCCTCGGGCAGCCAGTCGGGGTCGACCTCGGCGAAGCCGCGCTTGATGAACCAGTGCATCGTGCGCGTGGTCAGCACGAAGATGCTCTCCAGGCCGGCCGTGCGCGCGCGCTGCTCGATGCGCTTGAGCATGCGCTCGCCGTCGCCCTGGCCCTGCGACAGCGGCGAGACCGTCAGCGCCGCCATCTCGCCGGTGCGCGCCTCGGGGTAGGGGTAGAGCGAGGCGCAGCCGAAGATGATGCCGTCGTGCTCGATGACGATGTAGCTGGCGATGTCGCGCTCGATCTCGGTGCGCTCGCGGCGGACCATCGTGCCGTCGCGCTCGTAGGGCTCGATCACCTGCAGGATGCCGCCGACGTCGTCGGGTGTCGCCTCGCGCAGGCTCTCGAGCTTCTCGTCGACCACCATCGTGCCGATGCCGTCGTGCGTGAACACCTCCATCAGGATCGCGCCGTCGGTCGCGAAGGGCAGGATGTGCGAACGCTCGACGCCGCCTTCGCAGGCCTTCACGCAGTGCTGCAGGTAGAAGGCGGGCTCGGTGGGCAGCTGCGGTGGCGGCAGCGTGGCCAGCAGCTTGCGCGCGTCGGCGAGCGCGAGCTCGGTGTCGATCGGACTGTCGGCATCCCCGAGCACCTCGCGCACGCCGGGGATCTCGGTCACGAAGATCAGCTTGTCGGCCTGCAGCGC
>CALJUI010000493.1 GCA_937975735.1 uncultured Rubrivivax sp. | reverse complement strand
CCTGCAGCGCCGGGCGCACCGTCGGCGGCACGTGCGCGGCCAGCAGCTCGTCGCTCCGCCGGCGGCGCCGTGCCTTCGGCGAGTCGTCGCCCGTGGTGGCGGGCGCCTCACCCGCTGTCGATGCCTCGCCCATCGGCCTGGTCTCCATGTGGTCGGCCGGTGCGGCGACCGGCGTGCCCGGCACGATACCGCAGCGCCCCGGCCGCAGGGCCCCCGTATAGTCCCGCCATGACCCGCACCGTGAGCCGCCTGCTGCGCATCTTCGCCACCGGGCTGCTGGCCGCGCTGCCGCTTGCTGCCACGGTCGCGATCTTCTGGTGGGCGGCGGAACTGCTGCTGCTCTGGCTGGGGCCGGAGAGCACGGTCGGCCGCGGGCTGATCGCGCTCGGCCTGGGCGTGACCGGCTCGGAGATCGCCGGCTACGCGATGGGCCTGGCCCTGGTGGCCGGCTTCGTCTTCGCGCTCGGGCTGCTCGTCGAGACCGGTCTGCAGCGGGGCCTGGCGCGCATCGTGCAGGCGGTGCTCGGGCGCATTCCGCTGGTGCGCAGCGTCTACGACCTGGCGCAGAAGCTGGTCGGGCTGTTCGGACAGCGCGACGAGGACGGCATGAAGTCGATGCGTGCCGTCTGGTGCCACTTCGGCGGCGTGCCGGAGGACGGCGAGGGCCATACCGCCGTGCTGGCGTTGCTGTCGACGCCCGAGCCGGTGATGATCGAGGGCCGGCCCTACCTGGGCGTGATCGTGCCCACGGCGCCGGTGCCCGTGGGCGGCGGCCTGCTCTTCCTGCCGCAGGCCTGGGTGCGCCCGGCCGAAGTGGGCATCGAGGCGCTGACGAGCATCTATGTGTCGATGGGCATCACCGCCAACCAGCACCTGGGCAAGGACGTCGTGCCGCGGCCCCCGGCGGACGCCGTCACCTGAGCCGGCGGACGGCCCGCCCGTGCCCTGCCGCCCGGCGCTTTACATTCGGTAATGACCTTGCGGACAACCGATGCCGCGCCGGCACGTTGTTCGAGGGTGGACCGACCACGAGGAGACCCCTGATGAACACCCGACAACCTGCCCCCGGCTGGCATCTGGCCGGCATCGCTGCGGCCGTGGTGGCCGCCTTCGGCCTGCTGGCGGCGCCCGACGCGATGGCGCGCGAGCGCGAGGTCACCGGGCCTGGCGGCAAGACCAATGAGCGCAAGGTGCTGCGCGACCGCGACTCGACGCGTGTCGAGACCACCCGCCGCGACGGCCGCACGCGGGTGCGCGAGACCGAGCGCACCGAGGACGGTGCCACCTCGCGCATCACCGGAGCCGGTGGGCGCACCGCCACCGCCGAGACCGTGCGCACCGACGATGGGCGCCGCACGGTGCTGACCGGGCCCGAAGGCAAGACCGCCACGCGCGAGGTCGAGCGCCACGAGGACGGGCGCACGGCCACCCTGACCGGGCCGGACGGCAAGACGGCCACGCGCGACGTGGAGCGCGGCGACGGCACGCGCACCGCCACGATGACCGGCCCCGACGGCCAGACCCGCGTGCGCGAGGCGAGCAAGACCGAGGACGGCCGCACGGCGACGCTGACCAAGGCCGACGGCACGACCCGCGAGTCCGAGCGGGTACGGACCGAGACCGGCTCCGAGACCAAGATCACCGACAGCAAAGGCCGCACCGTGACCGCGACCAGCACGCGCACCGAAGACGGGCGAGATGTCGAGGTCACCGGCCCGCGCGGCAAGACCGGCACGATCGAGATCGAGCGCAGCAAGTAAGGCTGCCGGCGGCGCAACGCGAGACGAGGGCCGGGCCGCCTGCACAGGGCTGGCCCGGCCGGCCGTGTTCAGTCCGCGGCAAGCCAGCCTGCGTAGCGGGCCAGGTCGACGTTGCCGCCACTGAGGACCACGCCCACGCGCTGGCCGCGCAGGTCTGGCAGGCCGGCGGTGCGTGACAGCAGCGCGGCGGCCGCGAGCGCGCCGGTCGGCTCGACAACGAGCTTCAGCCGCTGCGCGAACAGCCGCATCGCCGACACCAGTGCCGCGTCCGGCACCGTGACGACCCCGGCCGCCAGGGCGCGGATCACCGCGAACGTCAGTTCGCCGCAGGACGGCGTCTGGGCCCCGTCGGCGATCGTCGCCGGCGTGGCGATGCGCACGATCTCGCCGCGTGCCAGGCTCTGCTGCACGTCGTTGCCGGCCTCGGGCTCGACGCCCCACACCGCCGTGCCCGGGCTCAGCTCGGCCGCGGCCACGAGACAGCCCGACAGCAGCCCGCCGCCGCCCAGGCACACCAGCAGCGCGTCCAGCGGGCCGTCGTCGCGCGTCTGCTCGAACAGCTCCCAGGCCACCGTTCCCTGCCCGGCCATCACGCCCGGGTGGTCGTACGGCGGCACCAGGGTCATGCCGCGCTCGGCGGCCAGCCGGCGGCCGATGGCCTCCCGGTCCTCGGTGTAGCGGTCGTAGAGCACCACCTCGCTGCCCGGCTGCCCTTCCTGGTAGCCGCGCGTGGCGGCCAGCTTGGCCGGCGGCGCGTCCGTCGGCATGACGATGACCGACGGCATGCCCAGCAGCCGCGCCGACAAGGCGATGGCCTGTGCGTGGTTGCCCGACGAGAACGCCAGCGCGCCAGCGCGGCGCTGCTCTGGCGTGAACTGCGCCAGCGTGTTGTAGGCGCCGCGGAACTTGAAGGCGCCCATGCGCTGCAGGTTCTCGCACTTGAAGAACACCGTCGCGCCCGTCAGCTCGTCCACATGCCGCGAACGCAGCACCGGCGTGCGGTGGGCCACGCCGTGCAGCCGCTCGGCGGCGGCGGCGATGTCCTGGGCCTGGATCGGCAGCATCGTGGTGGGCATGGCGCGGGTGTCGTTCATGGCTCGGAAGGCGGGGTCGGTGGGTCCTGGAAGCCGCCACGACGCAGCGTCAGCACCAGGGTGTCGCGCCAGCCGGGCTGGCCGGCGTCGAGCGGGCGGATCGGCGTGGTCTCGTGGATCACGCGCTCGTCGTCCAGCAGCAGCGCGCTCCACGGCTCCAGCAGCGTGAAACGCAGGCCCTGCGGCGCGCGTGCGTCGAACACGCGGGTCTCGCCGCCCAGCAGGTTGTGGCGCGCCACCATCAGCACGGCCACGAGGTCGACGCCGTCGCGGTGCGCGCCTTCGGGCGTGGGGCGGCCGATGCCGTCGCTGGTGTCGATGCGGAAGGCGTGGGCCTCGACGAACCAGCGCTGCACGCCGCGCAGGCCGCTGGCGTGGCGCGCCAGCGCGCCCAGCAGCGACGCCCAGTCCCTGTCCTTCGCCAGCGTGGGCGGCAGCGGCTCGAACCAGCGCTCGATGCTGCTGGGCAGCGCGTTGTAGTCGGTGGGCTGCCAATGCGCGCGGTGCGGCACGCCCTGCAGCGCGCCGTCCGGCTCGACGACGAAGCTGCCGTGGCGCCGCCGGCGGTAGCGGCCGCCGTCGAGCAGGTAGGTGTCGGGGCCCAGCGTGTCCCACACCGGCGCCCAGCGTGCCAGCGCAGTGGCATCGATCGCCGCGTCGGCGCGCAACGAGGCGGCGTCGAGCACGGCAAAGCCGGCACTGGCCAGTTGCGCGTCCAGGTCGCGCAGCGCCGTCAAGGGGGGTGGCGGGGAGATCGTCATCGTCAGGGCTCCGGAACCGGAGTGTGCCTGTTGCGCCGTGGCCACATGGTGCGCGGGCCTTGGGGCCGCGCGTCAGCCCCAACGCAGCTTGGGCCGTTAACCTGTGCGAAGGCCGTGAGGTTCAACACGGCCGCACGGGAGGAGCATGAACGCCATTCCCCCGGACGAGCGCGATTCGATCGCGATGGTCGAGGTGATCCAGTTCAAGTGGCTGATGGGCGTGGAAGGCACGCAGATCCACGTCGAACGGCTGCTGGAGGACCCGGTCTATGCCGGGCTCTGCCTCGGCCAGGCCGAATCTAGCGCGCAGCCGGCTCTGGTGTCGGCCGCGCAGCAGCTGCGCGACGCGCTGCGCCGCCGCCACGAA
>CALJUI010000492.1 GCA_937975735.1 uncultured Rubrivivax sp. | reverse complement strand
GCCCGGCGACCACCGGCAGCAGCACCGCCAGCGCGGTGAACTGCGCGATCGTGCTTTCGAACAGGCCGACCACCGCTGCCGCGGCGAAGGCCGTCAGCAGGTTGATCTGCAGCCAGGGCAGGCGCTTCCTGACCGCGAACAGCGGCGACGACAGCGCACGTTCGTCGGGGCTGGCGCCGACCATGGTCTGGATGTCCAGGCTGGCCTCCTCCTCGACCGCCTCCATCAGCTCGGCCTGGCGGATCACGCCGAGGAAGCGGCCGGTGACGTTGACCACCGGCAGCGCGGTGATCGGGTGCGCCTGCAGCCGCTCGACGACGTCCTCGCGGGGGTCCAGGTCCTGCACGAAGGCGACGACGCCGCGGGTGATGTCGGCCAGCGGCAGCGTGCGGTCGGCCAGCGCCAGGTCCTGCACCTCGACGCGGCCGGCCAGCCGGCCCTCGTCGTCGACGACGAAGAGCTCGCGCAGGCCGCTGCGCCGGATCTGCCGCAGCCGCTCCACCGCCTCGGCCACCGTCATGCCGCCGCGCAGCGGGCTGACCCGCGGGTCCATCATGCGCGCCGCGCTGTCCTCGGGATAGTCGAGCAGGCCGCGCAGTTCGCGCGCGACCTCGGCGTCGAGCCTGTCGAGCCAGGCCGCGCGGGCGTCGGCGCCGAGCTGCGTGAGCACCGCGACGCTGGCCACCGGTTCGGCCTCGGCCAGCAGGTGGCGCGCCAGCGCCTCGGGCAGGCGCTCGAGCACGCCCAGCGCGACGTCGGGCGCCAGCCACTGCCAGGCGCGCAAGGCCGCGTGCGGCGGCTGCTCGGCGAGCAGGCTGGCCGCGTCGTCGGTGGCCATCGACTCGAGCAGCCGCGCCGCCTCGTGCGGGTAGTCGAGCAGGAAGCGGTGCGACAGCGCCGCCTCGGCCGGCGGCAGCACCACGGCGGCCACTTCAGCGGCCATCGTGTGCCGTCTCCGTCGGCGCCACCGGGCGCACCCGCGGCAGCAGCGCCAAGGAGACCTCGATCAGGCCCGACAGCGCCTGCCAGTAGCCCTGGGCGAGCACCTCGGGCAGCGCACGGGCGCTGTTGTCGTCGTCGCGCACCGCCGCTTCGCCGCCGCCGGCCTGGCGCATTGCGCGCGCCAGCGCATCGCGCGTCATCACGCCGAGCAGCCGCTCGCCGCCCTCCACGACGGGCAGCGCCGAGCTGCGCAGCCAGCCCGGGTGGGACACGCTGGCGGCCAGCGGCGCATGCGCCGACAGCACCGCCGGGGCGCGCTGCATCAGCGTGGACAGCGTCGCCGCCTCGGGCGCCTGCAGCAGCGGACTCAGGTCGACCAGGCCGGCCAGCCGGCGGCTGGCGTCGGCGACGAAGATCACCGGGTGCGTCGAGGTCGCGCCGCGCTGGTGCGCCAGCGCATCCGCGGCGCGGGTGTCGGCGGGCAGCATCACGATGTCGGGGTCGGCCCAGGCGCCGACGGTGTCCTCGGCGTAGCCGAGCATCAAGGTCGACGCCAGCGCCACCGTGGTCGGCAGGCCGGCGGCCAGCGTGCGGCGGCGGGCCTCGGGCACGTGGCGCAGCACCGCCACCACCGGCTGCGTGCCCATCGGGGCGAGCAGCTCGAGCGTGCGCGCATCGTCGAGTTCGGCCAGGCAGCGCGCGGCCCAGGTCGGCAGCATCGCCGCCAGCACCGCGGCGCCGATGCGCGCCGGCACGCGAGCGAACAAGGCCGCCGCCTGGTCGGCCGGCAGGGCCTCGAGCACGCGCGCCGCCTGCGCGGGATGGCCGCGCATGAAGGCCAGGCTCAGCGCCTGCTCGCGCGGGTCGCTCACGCCTCGCCGCCCTCGCGCGCCAGCAGCACGATCGCCTCGTCATGAAAGACCCGGCCGGGCAGCACGACGCGGCCGTCGGGCGTCTCGAGCACCAGCGAGGTCGCCGACATGTCGACGATGCGGCCTTCGTGGCCGGCCACGCGCACGCGCTGGCCGATCTGCAAGGCCTGGCGCAGGTAGTGCGCGCCGATCAGGTTGGCGACATAGCCGCGAGCGCCGAGGCTCGCCGCCAGCGTCACGCCGCCCATCACCGAGGCCACCAGCACCGCGGCCAGGATCGCGATCCAGGTCACCTTCAGGCCGATCTGGTCTGCGCCGACGAGCAGCGCGACGACCAGCGTCGCACCCTGCGCGACCCGCGCCAATGCCGCGCGCTGCGCCGGCGCGATGCCGGTCGCGGTGGCTCGCACGAGTTCGGCGACGAAGCCCGACAGCAGGTAGCCCGCGGCGACGATCAGCAGCCCGGCGGCCAGCGTCGGCAGGTGATCGAGCAGCCGGGCCAGCCACTCGGTGAAGGTCTGCAGGCCCAGCGTCTGCGTCGCCGCGGTGATGAAGAACAGCAGCACCACCCAGTACACGACCGCGCCCAGCACCGAGGCCGAGCGGCCGATGCGCCAGCGCGTCTGGCCGGTGGTGCGCGTGATCAGGCCGTCGAGCAACGCCGCGCCGCGGCGGGTGGCCACGCGCAGCAGCCGCGCCAGCAGCCAGCCGGCGAGCAGCAGCACCGCTGCGCCGAGCAGTTGCGGCAGATGCGCGAGGAAGCGCTCGATCGTGACGGTGGTGGCGCGGTCCAGCGCTTCGGCAAAGGGACCCATGCCGCATCGTAGCGCCTGGCGCCCGGGGCGCCGAAGGGGTCGGGCTCAAGTCGAACGGCCGGCGGCCGAAAACTCCGGGAAACCGTCTGCGCTGACTCAAAGGGCGTGATCCATGCATACCGTCTCCCTCACGTTCCGGCCAGCGCGCGGCTGGAGTGCTCCCCTCCCCGCCGAATTGGACGGTCCGCACACGCTCGTCATGGCGTTCGGATCGCCGGAGCTGTCGGCCGAGCCGACGGCGTTCGACGAGCTGGCGGCGGCTTTCCCGCAATCCGTGCTGGTGGGCTGCTCGACCTCGGGCGAGATCGCGGGTGCCATGGTCCAGGACCAGAGCGTCAGCGTCGCGGTCGCCCGCTTCGACCACACGCGGCTGCGGCGCGCCTTCGTCCGGATCGACGGCGTCGGGCAATCGCGGCAGGCCGGCGAGCAGCTGGCGGCGGAGCTCGCCGCCGACGACCTGCGCGCGGTCTTCGTGCTGTCCGACGGGCTGTGCGTGAACGGCACGCCGCTGGTGGCGGGGCTGGCGGCCGGGTTGCCGGCCGGGGTCTGCATCACCGGCGGCCTGGCGGGTGATGGCAGCCGATTCGCCCGGACCTGGGTGCTGGACCGCCAACGGCCGGAGGCGAATCACGTCTGCGCAGTCGGCTTCTACGGCGATCGCCTGCAGGTCGGTCATGGCTGCGACGCCGGCTGGTCCGACTTCGGTCCCGAGCGGCGCATCACGCGCGCCGTCGGCAACGTGCTGTACGAACTCGACGACAAGCCGGCGCTGGACCTGTACAAGACCTATCTGGGTGACCGCGCCGAGGGTCTGCCCGGCACGGCGCTGCTGTTCCCGCTGGCGGTCCGGCGCGAGAGCGGCGACGGGGAACCGCTGGTGCGCACGATCCTGGCGATCGACGAGGCACAGCGTTCGATGACCTTCGCCGGCGACCTGCCGCAAGGCGGCATCGCGCGATTGATCCGGGCGCGCATGGACAGGCGGAGCGGGAGTGCCGGACAGGCGGCCCGCAGCGCCGCCGCGGCGCACGGGTCGGCGCAGGCCTCGCTCGCGGTGTCGGTGAGTTGTGTCGGCCGTCGGCTGGTGCTGGGCGAGCGCACCGACGAGGAGGTGGAGACGGTGCTCGATGGCGCGCCGTCGGGCTGCACCCACGTGGGCTTCTACTCGTACGGTGAGATCTCCCCGCTCGTCACCGGCGGCGTCAGCGAGCTGCACAACCAGACCATGACGGTGACGGTCTTCAGTGAGCGCTAGCCGCCGGTCATCGATCAGGTCGCCGCGTGCATCCCCTCCTGAAACGGCAGCTCCGGCGGGCCGGGGTCGAGGCCGACGCCGACCCGCCCGACGCCGCGCAGTGGCCCGAGCTGCTGCGCCGCGTCAGTCGCGCCTACGAGGAACACGACCAGGACCGCTACCTGCTCGAACGCTCGCAGGATCTGGCGTCGCAGGAGATGGTGGCGCTGTACCGCGCGCTGCGGGACGAGCGTGACCAGCTCGACCAGCGCGTGCGCGAGCGCACCGAGGCGCTGACGCTGTCCGAAGGCCGCCTCACCAGCCTGCTCTCGCTGTCGGCCGACTGGATCTGGGAGCAGGATGCCGAGCTCCGGTTCACCTTCTTCTCCGACGGCATCGAGGCCGCCACCGGCATCAAGGCGTCGACGCTGATCGGGCTGCAGCGCAACGAACAGGACAACTTCGACGCCTCGCCCGAGGCCCTGGCGGAGTACCGCGCCAACATCGAGCATCGGCGGGCGTTCCGCGACTTCACCTACGGCATGACGCGCAAGGACGGTGTCGTGCGCTACATCCGGATCAGCGGCGAGCCGGTCTTCGGCGCGGACGGCGGATTCCTGGGTTATCGCGGCGTGGGGCGGGACGTGACCCTGTCGGCGCTGGCCGAGCAGCGCGTCAACCAGCTGGCGCGCTTCGACAGCCTGACGGGCCTGCCCAACCGCAACATGTTCATGGCCGAGCTCGAGCGCACGCTGGCGCGCGCGCGCCGGAACGGGCAGGGCTTCGCGGTCTGCTTTCTCGACCTGGACCGGTTCAAGGTCGTCAACGACACCCTGGGCCACGACGGCGGCGACGAACTGCTGAAGGTCATGGCCGAGCGGCTGCGCCAGGCGACCCGCGCTGCCGACCTGGTGGCGCGGCTGGGCGGCGACGAGTTCGTCGTCCTGCTCGAGCAGCCCGGCTCCGCGGCGGACACCTCGGCGCTGGCGCAACGCATGCTGCAGGCGGCGGCCGAGCCGGTGGTGGTCCAGGGCTGCCGGTTCCAGCTGACCGGCAGCATCGGTCTGGCGCTTTATCCGAACGACGGCGACGATGCCGCGACGCTGCTCAAGCACGCCGACGCCGCGATGTATCTCGCCAAGGATCGCGGCAAGAACAACGTCCAGTTCTACACCAGCGAACTGGCGCAGGAGGCTGCGGCGCACTTCGCGTTGGAATCCGAGCTGCGCCTGGCCCTGGAGCGCGACGAGCTGACGCTGCACTACCAGCCCAAGTTCGACGTCGCGACCGGCCGGCTGTCCGGGCTCGAGGCGCTGGTGCGTTGGAACCACCCGGTTCGCGGCCTGGTGATGCCGGGCGAGTTCGTGCCCCTGGCCGAGGATCGGGGCCTGATCGTGCCCATCGGCCACTGGGTGATGGGCGCGGCCTGCCGGCAGATCCGGGACTGGCGCCGGCGCGGATTCGACGCGCCGGCCGTGGCGGTGAACCTGTCGGCCCGCCAGTTCGCCAGTGCCTCACTGGTGGCGGAGATCGCTGCGGCCATGGTCTCGTGCGGCGTCGACGGCGCGAGCCTGGAGGTCGAGCTGACGGAGAGCGCGCTGATGACGGACCCGGCGCGCGCCAGCGAGGTGCTGCGCGAACTCAGCGGCCTGGGCATCCGGATCTCGATCGACGACTTCGGGACCGGGTACTCGTCGCTGTCCTATCTCAAGCGCTTCCCGGCCCAGACGGTGAAGATCGATCGGTCCTTCGTCGACGGCTTGCCGTCCGATCCCGACGATGCGGCGATCACCCAGGCCGTCGTCGCGATGGCGCACAGCCTGGGCATGCTGGTCGTCGCGGAGGGGGTCGAGACCGCGGAGCAGCTCGCCTCGCTGAAGCGCATGGGCTGCGACCAGGCCCAGGGCTATCTGCTGGGGCGGCCGATGGCCGCCGCGGCGCTGGAGCCGATGCTGGCGGCGTTGCCGATGCCCGGCCGTGCGGCGCCGGCATGCCCGGCGCCGGGGACGAGGCGCGAGACGCGGGTCAGGGCCGCGGGGCGCTGAACACCGGTCCGATCTTGAACACGCCGCTGGCGCGCGCCACCGGCGTGTCGTCCGCGGTGACCAGGCCCTGGATGAAGACCACGCTGCGGGTGGCGCGCAGCACCTGGGCCTCGCCCTGGACCCAGGCGCCGAGCGGCGTCGGCGCCAGGTAGTCGACCTGCAGGCTGATCGTCGGCAGGAAGCGGCGCGCGACCTCGGCCGACTGGTGGTGTGCGCAGATCGGCAGCAGCATGTCGCAGAAGCTGGCCATCATGCCGCCGTGGCAGATGCCGGCCGGGTTCGTGTGGCGGGGCTCGACGCGGAAGCCGAGCTGGGCGATCGCGCCGAGCTTGCGCAGGTACAGTGGTCCGTTCGCGGCGATGTACTCGCCGCCCATCGACACCGCCACGAAGCCCTCGGGCACGCTCATGGCGTCTCGCGCCCGGCGTCGGCGTGGAAGTCGCCCTCGGCCGCGCCGGGAGCGCTCAGGCCGGGATAGGTGCGGCGGAAGTCGGCGACGATCCGCGCCAGCGGCATGTCGTCGAAGGCGCCGCGCTGGTGCACGTATTCCATGTGGCGCTGGCCGGCGCGGTCGTAGGGGTGGTAGAGCGAGTCGTCGCGGCCGTTGAACTCCAGCGGCAGCAGGCCGAAGCGCTCGCACAGCTCGCGGTTGAAGGCCGGCGTGGCCTTTCGCCAGGCGCCGTCGAGCCAGAGCTCGGCATAGCCGTGCCAGATGAACAGGTCGGTCTGCATCGTCCGGCGCAAGCGCTCGGTGCTCAGGTGGTTGCGCACGTCGGCGTAGCCGGGCCGCGCCGGGATGCCGGCGGCCCGGCAGGCGGCGACCAGCAGCGCGGCCTTGGTGACGCACCAGCCGCTGCCGGTGGCCAGCACCGCGCTGGCCTTCATGCCCGCGCTCGACAGGTCGATCCGGTACGGGTCGTAGCGGAAGCCGTCGCGCACCGCCAGGTTCAACGCGACGGCACGCTCGACGTCGTCGGCACCGACCGCATGGCGGCGGGCGAACTCGACCACGTCGGGGTGGTCGGCGTCGAGCAACGCGGTCGCGGCGAGGTGGGCGGGGGTCGGCGTCATCCGGTGCCGAGCGTAGCGCGACGGCGGGCGAGGCGTTGGCGCCGACGCGACACTAGCGCGCCGAAGCGGTGCCGGCGACGAAGGCCTGCCAGCCGCGCCGGCGCAGCGCGCAGGCCGGGCAGTCGCCGCAGCCGGCGCCCCAGGCGTGGCGGACGGAACGGTCGCCGAGGTAGCAGCTGTGCGTGTCCTCGACGATCAGGTCGACGAGCGCCTGCCCGCCGAGGTCCTGCGCGAGGCGCCATGTGGCGGCCTTGTCGAGCGCCATCAGCGGCGTCTCGATGGCCATCGGGCGGTCCAGGCCCAGCGTCAGCGCCTGGGCCATCGCGCGCATCGTCGCGTCGCGGCAGTCGGGGTAGCCGGAGTAGTCGGCTTCGCACATGCCGCCGACGAGGCCGTCCAGGTCGCGCCGGACGGCCAGCGCGGCGGCGAACGCCAGGAACAGCAGGTTGCGCCCGGGCACGAAGGTGTTCGGCAGGCCGTCGTCCTGCCACTCGATGGCACGCTCGCGGGTCAGCGCGGTGTCGCTGATCTGGCCGAGCAGCGACAGGTCGAGCAGGTGGTCGGGCCCCAGCCGCGCCGCCCACTGGGGAAACGACTGTTTCAACGCGGCGCGGATCGGCGCCCGGCAATCCATCTCGACGGCATGCCGCTGGCCGTACGCGAAGCCGACCGTCTCGACGTGCTCGAAGCGGTCGAGCGCCCAGGCCAGGCAGGTGGTGGAGTCCTGGCCGCCGGAGAACAGCACGAGGGCGCGGGTGGTCATCGGCGGCTGTGGCGCGCAGGCGACTGCATCACGTGTTACACTTTGCTTTGTAGTTACGCCCAAGACCATCGTCAACGAAGGTCTCTGCCGTCGCCGCCGCACTCGGCGTGCCTCTCGGCCGATTCACCCCTGTTTTGGATTCTCTTGCGGGTTTCTGCACTTGCGTCGGCATGTGCTGCGCGGGAATTTACGCGAAAGAAAGATCGAGATATGAGCAAGCAAACGGGTATCGTGAAGTGGTTCGACGACGGCAAGGGCTTCGGCTTCATCACGCCGGACGGCGGCGGCAAGGATTTGTTCGCCCACTTCAGCGAGATCCAGGCCACCGGGTTCAAGAGCCTGGCCGAGGGCCAGCGCGTGCAGTTCGAAGTCAAGGAAGGCCAGAAGGGCCTGCAGGCGGCGGCGATCGAAGCGCTGTCCTGATCGTGGACGGCCGGCACCCGCGCGGGGCCGGCCGAGCCGATGGCCAGACGTGGCGGCCTGAGCCACGCGAAAGAAGGAGCATGGATTGGCGAAGGAAGAACTGATCGAAATGCGCGGCATCGTCAACGAGGTGCTGCCCGACTCGCGCTACCGCGTGACGCTGGACAACGGCCACGAGCTCGTGGCGTACAGCTCCGGCCGCATGCGCCGCCACCACATCCGCATCCTCGCCGGCGACAACGTGTCGCTCGAGCTCTCGCCCTACGATCTTTCGAAGGGCCGGATCACGTTCCGCCACCTCGAGCGGCAACGCATGAGCTGAGCGCGGTCGAGCCGGCATCGGCTCCCGCCTCTTCCCCCGTCCGCGCCCAGCCCGCGGCGCCCTTGTCACCCCGGCGCAAGCCGTTCGGGGTATCTTTCGTCCATCGACCCACGAACTGGAGATGGACATGAGCAAGCGTGATGTGGTGGTGCTGGGCGCGGCGCGTTCGGCGATCGGGACCTTTGCCGGCGGGCTGTCGGACATCGAGCCGGCCGAGCTGGCCGGCACCGTGATGAAGGCTGCGGTCGAGCGCTCCGGCGTCGACCCGAAGTCGATCAACTACGTGACGGTGGGCAACTGCATTCCCACCGAGAGCCGCTACCCCTACGTGGCGCGCGTCGCCGCGATCCAGGCCGGGCTGCCGATGGATTCGGTGGCCATGGCCGTCAACCGCCTGTGCTCGTCGGGCCTGCAGGGCATCGTGACGACGGCGCAGAACATCCTGCTCGGCGACTGCGACTACGGCATCGGCGGCGGCGTCGAGGTGATGAGCCGCGGTGCCTACCTCAGCCCGCAGATGCGCAGCGGCGCGCGCATGGGCGACGTGAAGATGATCGACGCGATGGTCGCCGCGCTGACCGACCCGTTCGGCGTCGGCCACATGGGCATCACCGCCGAGAACCTGGTGGCCAAGTGGAAGATCACCCGCGAGGAGCAGGACGCGCTGGCGGTCGAGTCGCACAAGCGCGCCGCGGCAGCGATCGCCGCCGGTCACTTCAAGGAGCAGATCGTCCCGATCGTCAAGCAGACCCGCAAGGGCGAGGTGACGATCGACACCGACGAGCACGTGAAGCCGAACACGACGATGGAGACGCTGGCCAAGATGAAGCCGGCGTTCAAGAAGGACGGCAGCGTGACCGCCGGCAACGCCTCGGGCATCAACGACGGCGCGGCCTTCTTCGTGCTGGGCGACGCCGCCGTCGCGGCCAAGAACGGCCACAAGGCGCTGGCGCGCCTGGTCAGCTACGCGGTGGCCGGCGTGCCCAACGAGATCATGGGCGAGGGCCCGATCCCTGCGACCAAGCTCGCGCTGAAGAAGGGCGGCCTGACGCTCGACCAGATGGACGTCATCGAGAGCAACGAGGCCTTCGCTGCGCAGGCGATCGCCGTCGCGCGCGGCCTGGAGTTCGACATGAAGAAGGTCAACCCGAACGGCGGCGCGATCGCGCTCGGCCACCCGATCGGCTGCTCGGGCGCCTTCCTGGCGACCAAGGCGGTCTACGAGCTGCACCGCACCGGTGGCAAGTACGCCCTGGTGACGATGTGCATCGGCGGCGGCCAGGGCATCGCGGCGGTGTTCGAGCGGGTCTGATCCGCCCGCCACGAACCGACGGCAGCGTGCGCCGCGCAGCGGGGTGAGCGCACAGACCCTGGTCCAGAAGCTGTTCGCGCGCGCCGCCGGCGGGCTGCCGGCGACGACGGGCGAGGTTCTGACCTGCCGGGTCGATCTGGTGCTCGCCGACGGCGAGGCGCTCCGGCCCGGGCCCCGTGCCGAGCCGCACCCGGGGCTGCTGCGACCGGGGCTGTTCTGCGTCGGCAGCGATCCGCGGCTGGCCGAAGGGGGCGCCGTGGGCGCCTTCGTGAGCGTGGTCAACGCCGACGAACTCGGCGAAGTGGTCGCCTCCGGCACGCGGCGGCTGGCCGTGCCGGCGACGCGTTTCATGCGCTGGAGCGGACTGCTTGCCGACGGCGTCGGCGCCGAGGACATGATGCTGACGACGTTGGCTCGGTTCGGTCCCGGCGGGCTCCGTGGCCTGACGTTGGAATACTGCGGCGAAGCCGTGCACGCGCTGCCGATGACCCAGCGGATGACGCTGTGCCGGATGAGCGCCGATCTCGGGGCCTGCGCCGGGCTGGTGGCACCCGACGACGGCACCCGGCGCTGGCTGCATGGCCTTGGCGGGCGCGGCGTGGACGTCGAGGCCTGGTTCAGCGACGAGGACGCGGGCGGCGAGCGGCATCTCTTCGATGCGTCGACGCTCGCCCCTCAGGTCGGCCTGCCCGACCGCGTCGGCGCGGTGCGCTCGGTCGACGATCTCGAGCCGACCAGGATCGACCTGGCCGTCCTCGGCGCCGGAGCCGGCGCCTGCTACGAGGACCTGCGAGCCGCGGCGCGGGTGCTGGCCGGCTACCGCATTGCCGACGGCGTGCGACTGCTGGTCGCGCCGGCCGTCACGGCCGGAGTGAACGCCCCCGAAGTCGCGGGGATCCTGCGCCTGCTGCGCGAGGCCGGTGCGACGGTGCTGCCCCGACCCGACGGCGGGGCGGCGCTGGCCAACGGCGCGAGGGCGATCTGCGCGACCTCGCGCGACGATCTCGCGTCGCGGGGGTCGGCATCGGCCAGGGTCTACATCGGCTCGCCGTTCACGGTGGCCGCCTCGGCGCTGTGCGGCCGCATCGCGGACGCCCGCGAGCTTCTCGGCTAACCTCGGCAGGACGTCCGCTGCCAGCCAGGCCCATGACCACGATCGACTACTACTTCGCGCCCGTCTCGCCCTGGGCCTATCTCGGCCACGCGCGCTTCGTGCAGATCGCCAAGGCGGCCGGCGCAAGGGTCCAGGTCAAGCCGATGGACCTGGGCGCGGTGTTTCCGATCTCCGGCGGCTTGCCGCTGCCCAAACGCGCGCCACAGCGCCAGGCCTACCGGCTTGTCGAGCTCAAGCGCTTCAGCGAGCACCTCGGCATCCCGCTGAACGTGCAGCCGAAGCACTTCCCGGCGCCGGGCGACGAGGCGGCGAAGCTGATCCTCGCCGCCGATCAACTCGCCGGCACCGATGCCGCGCTCGACCTCGCGCACCGCATCGGCCGAGCGATCTGGGCCGAGGAACGCGCGATCGGTGACCCGGCGGTGCTGCAGGCCATCGGCGGCGAGGCCGGCCTCGACAAGGCGGTGATCGACTGCGCCGCGGACCCGGCGATCGCCGAGCGCTACGCGGCCTGCACGCAGCAGGCGATCGACGCCGGCGTGTTCGGCGCGCCGAGCTACGTGATCGACGGCGAGCTGTTCTGGGGCCAGGACCGGCTCGACTTCGTCCAGCGCCGCCTGTGCGGCTGAGGGACACTTGCGATCGCTCTACAGTCGGGCGCTGACCCCTCGACCCAGGAGGCCCTCATGCTCGTTCCCCGCCAGGTCGTCCCCGCCCTGTCCGTGCCGACGCTCGCGCATGGCCGCTTCACGCTCAACGACCCGCCTCCCGAGCGCTTCACGCTCGTCGTGTTCTACCGCGGCCTGCACTGCCCGATCTGCTTCAAGTACCTGCTCGAGCTCGGGCGCCTGCTGCCCGAGTACGCCAAGCGCGGCGTCGAAGTGGTCGCGCTGTCGGGCGACGATGCCGAGCGCGCCAAGGCGATGGCCGACAAGCTGAAGGCGCCGGACCTGAAGGTCGGCTACGGCGTGCCGCTCGCCGACGCGCGCGAGTGGGGCCTGTACACGAGCACCTCGCGCGGCAAGACCTCGATCGGCATCGAGGAGCCGCCGCTGTTCGCCGAGCCCGGCGTCTTCATCGTGCGGCCCGACGGCACGCTGTACTACGGCGCGGTGCAGACGATGCCGTTCGCGTGCCCGCACTTCGACGAACTGCTCGCGGCGATCGACTTCGCGATCGACAAGGATTACCCGGCGCGCGGCGAGTACACGGGCGCGGTCTGACTGCCCCCTGGCTCGCTGCGCTCGCGACCCCCCGAGGGGGCGAGTTCCGGGCCGGGAGACCCGAACCCGAAACCAGCCCCGGACTTGTCAACCGAGTGCCTGCTCGGCCGGCGTGAACTTCAGCCTGTGCGCCTTCGCCACCGGCTCGCAGGTGAGCTTGCCGTCGTGCACGTTCAGTCCGGCGCGCAGGTGCGGGTCGTCGCGCAGCGCGTCCAGGCCGTGGTCGGCCAGCGCGATGGCGAAGGGCAGGGTCACGTTGTTCAGCGCGAAGGTCGAGGTGCGGGCGACCGCGCCGGGCATGTTGGCCACGCAGTAGTGCACGATGCCGTCGACGACGAAGGTCGGGTCGGAGTGCGTCGTCGCCTTCGAGGTCGCGAAGCAGCCGCCCTGGTCGATCGCGATGTCGACGAGCACGCTGCCGCGCCGCATGAGCTTGAGCATCTTGCGTGTCACCAGTTTCGGCGCCGCCGCGCCGGGCACCAGCACCGCGCCGACCACCAGGTCGGCGTTCGGCAGCGCGCGTTCGATCGCGTCGTGGGTCGAGAACACCGTCTGCACCCGGCCGCCGAACTGCACCTCGAGCCGCCGCAGCACCTCGGCCGAGCGGTCCATCACCGTGACCCGCGCGCCCATGCCGAGCGCGATCGTCGCCGCATGGCTGCCCGACACGCCGCCGCCGAGCACCATTACCTTGCCGGGCGGCACGCCGGGCACGCCGCCGAGCAGCACGCCGCGCCCGCCCTGCGCCTTCTCCAGGCAGTGCGCACCGACCTGCGGCGCGAGCCGGCCGGCGACCTCGGACATCGGCGTCAGCAGCGGCAGGCCGCCGGCCGGCGCGGTCACCGTCTCGTAGGCGATGCAGGTCGCGCCGCTGGCGATCAGGTCCTCGGTCTGCGCCCGGTCGGGCGCGAGGTGCAGGTAGGTGAAGAGCAGCTGGCCGCGGCGCAGGCGCTTGCGCTCGGCGGCCAGCGGCTCCTTGACCTTGACGATCATCTGGGCGCCGGCCCAGACGGCGGCGGCCTTCGCGGCGATCCTGGCGCCTGCCTTCCGGTACTCGGCGTCGGCAAGGCCGTTGCCGGCTCCGGCGTCGTGCTCGATGACCACCTCGTGGCCGCGGCGCACCAGTTCAGCCACCGACGACGGCACCAGCCCGACGCGGTACTCGTGGTCCTTGATCTCCTTCGGAACGCCGATCTTCATCGCGGGCCTCCGTGCCGTGGATCCGGTCACTGTAGGCGCAAAGCGCGCGAGGCCCTCGCGGCGCGGCGGCGCTGGCGCCGCCTATTGCAGCAACTGGCGGCGAGCGCGGTGCAGGCGCACGAACAGGTTGTCCTCGGTGATCGCGAGCTCGTGGCAGACGTCGGCCGTGTCGCGGTCCTCCAGCACGCGCAGCCGCATCGCGTCGCGCAGGCCGGGCGACAGGGCGTCGATCGCGGCCAAGGTGCGGGCCAGGCGCTCGCGCTGCTCGGCGACCTCGTCGGGGCCGGGCTGGTCGCTCTCGAAGGCGCCGAAGCCGGGCTCGTCCTCCCCCGGCAGGCTGTGGTGGCCGACGCGCCGGCGCACCAGATCGACGATCTTGTGCTTGAGGATGCCGACCAGCCAGGACTTCAGCGCGGAACGCCCGCCGAACGCGGCCCGGCCGCTGATCACCGCCTCGAAGACGTCGTGCACGAGGTCCTCGGCGAGCGCGGGGTCGAGCAGCTTGCGGCGGGCGAAGCGCACGAGCGCGTCGCGGTGCATCGTCAGGTCGGCCCAGGACACGGGCAGGGCGGCGGCGGCGGGGGTGGTGGTGTGCATCGGTCGGCTCCGCAGGGGCATGGCGCCACTGTCGGGGGAGCTTCTCGCAGGCATCTCACCGAAGCTCACGGGAAGCTCACATCGGTGTAAGGTCTCGCCCCATGTTGCGACCCCCGCGCATGCCGCGCCGCATCCTCGTTGCCGAAGACCAGACCGACATCCGCGACCTGCTGGTGATGAACCTGCAGCAGGCCGGCTACGAGGTCGACGCGGTGGCCGACGGCCAGGCGGCGTTGGACAGCCAGGCCGGCGAATCGAGCGACCTTCTGGTGCTCGACCTGATGATGCCGCGGCTGGACGGGCTGGAGGTCTGCAAGGCGCTGCGCGCGCGCGGGCGCGACACCCCGATCCTGATGCTGACCGCAAAGTCCACCGAGCTCGACCGCGTGCTCGGCCTCGAGCTCGGCGCCGACGACTACCTGACCAAGCCCTTCTCGATGGCCGAGCTGCTGGCCCGCGTGAAGGCGTTGCTGCGCCGCGCCGACCTGCTGCAGGAGGCGCGCAGCGACGCCGCGCCGGCCGACCGCGTCCTGCGCCACGGCGAGCTCGAGATCTGGCCGGCGCGCCGGCGCGTCGCGGTGCGCGGCGAGGTGATCGAGCTGACTGCGCTCGAGTTCGACCTGCTGCTGCATTTCGCCAGCCATCCCGGCCGGGTGTTCTCGCGCGCCCAGCTGCTCGACGCCGTCTGGGGCTACAGCCACGACGGCTACGAGCACACGGTGACGACGCACATCAATCGGCTGCGCGCCAAGCTCGAGGCCGACCCCTTGAAGCCGCAGCTGGTGCTGACGGTGCGCGGCGCAGGCTACAAGCTCCGCGACGACCCGCCGTGACCGTCCGCCTCCGGATCGCGCTGACGATCTTCCTGACCGGGCTGGTCACCGCGATCGGCGTCATCGTCACCGTGGCGCTGGCTTTCCAGCGTTTCGAACACGAGAGCGCCTACGACCGCGCCAACACCTTCCTGGGCCGCGTCGTCGGCATGTACGACGACATGCTCGACCTGCACGAGCGCGACCCCGAAGGCTTCGCGGCATTGCTGCGCAACCTGCTGCTGTTCGAGCCCGACACCCAGCTCTACCTGCTCGATGCGCAGGGTACGGTGCTCGTCAGCACCGGCGAGATGCCGCTGCCGGCCGGCTTCCGGGTCAACCTCGGGCCGGTGCGCGAGGCCGCGCGCGCCGCCGACGACCGCCGCCGCGCGCCCTACGTCATGGGCGACGACCCCGAGCACATGAACAAGAACACCGTGATCGCCGCGCGCGCGCTGCAGCGCGCGGTGATCCGGCCGCAGGCCGAGCCTGGCGGCTACCTCTACCTGGTGTGCCAGCCGCCGGCGCTGCAGCCCGGCCGGATCGAACTGTTCCGCAGCAGCCTGGCCGGCCCGGCGCTGGGCTCGGTGGTGGCGCTGATCGTCGTGATGACGCTGCTGGCGGTCTGGATCATCGCCGCGGTGACGCGGCCGCTGCGCGTGCTGAGCGACGAGGTCGCGGCGGCCGCGCGCGACGGCTTCGAGGGCGCAGCGCTGGCCGCCGGCGAGACCGCCGCGGTGCGTGGGGACGACGAGTTCGCGCGCCTGCGCACCGGATTTCGCGCGCTGCTGGCGCGGCTGCGCGCGCAGTGGGACCAGCTGCGCCGCCTCGACCACTTCCGCCGCGAGGGCGTGAGCAACCTGTCGCACGACCTGCGCTCGCCGCTGACCGCCA
>CALJUI010000491.1 GCA_937975735.1 uncultured Rubrivivax sp. | reverse complement strand
GACGAGCCGACGACGGCGCTGGACGTGTCGATCCAGGCGCAGATCATTGCCTTGCTCAAGCGCCTGTGCAAGGAACATGGGGCCGCGGTGATGCTGATCACGCACGACATGGGCGTGATCGCCGAGACCTGCGACCGCGTTGCCGTGCTCTACGCCGGCCGCATCGCCGAGGTGGGCCCGGTCGGCGAGGTGATCCACCGCTCGGCGCACCCCTACACGATGGGCCTGATGGGCTCGATCCCGGCGATGGACGAGGACCGCGAACGCCTGCTGCAGATCGATGGCGCGATGCCGCGCCTGAACGCGATCCCGGCCGGCTGCGCGTTCAATCCGCGCTGCCCGGTGGCGGAGGCGCGCTGCCGTCGCGATCGGCCCGAACTGCAGGACGTCGGGCCGACCCGCGCCGCCTGCTGGGTCGCGCAGGGAGCGACGGCATGACGACGCTGGTCGAAGTCCGCGACCTGGCCAAGACCTTCGACGTCTCGGCGCCCTGGCTGAACCGCGTCGTCGAGCGCAAGCCGCGGCAGTTCGTGCACGCCGTCGACGGCCTGTCCTTCACGATCGAGAAGGGCCGCACCCTGGCCCTGGTCGGCGAGTCGGGCTGCGGCAAGAGCACGGTCGCGCGGCTGCTCGTCGGCCTGTACGGGCCGACCCGGGGGCAGGTGCTCTTCGACGGTCAGGACACGGCGGCGATGGCCGACCAGCGCGCGCTGCGGCGGCGCATGCAGATGATCTTCCAGGACCCCTATGCCAGCCTGAACCCGCGCTGGCTGGTGCTGGACATCGTCGCCGAGCCGCTGCGCGAGCACGGCATCGCAATGGACGAGGCGACGCTCAAGGCCCGTGTCGGCGAGTTGCTCAAGTCGGTCGGCATGGGCGAGGCCGACATGGAGAAGTTCCCGCACCAGTTCTCCGGCGGCCAGCGCCAGCGCATCAGCATCGCGCGCGCGCTCGCGACCCAGCCGGAGTTCCTGGTCTGCGACGAGCCGACTTCGGCGCTGGACGTGTCGGTCCAGGCCCAGGTGCTCAACATCATGAAGGACCTGCAGCGCGAGCGCGGTCTGACCTACCTGTTCATCTCGCACAACCTCGCGGTCGTCCGCCACGTCTCCGACCAGGTCGGGGTGATGTACCTCGGGCGGCTCGTCGAACTCGCGGACAAGGGCGACCTCTTCTCGCGACCGCGGCATCCCTACACGCGGATGCTGCTCGACGCGATCCCGGACATCCACATGAGCGGTCGCTCGCGCACGCCGGTGCAGGGCGAAGTGCCGAACCCGCTGAACCCGCCGTCCGGCTGCAGCTTCCACCCGCGCTGCCCACACGCCAACCCGCGCTGCAGCAGCGAGCGGCCGAAGATGCTCGACTTCAAGGGCGTGCGCGTGGCCTGCCACGCGGTGGAGGAAGGCCGGATCTGAGGCCGCGGCGGGCGGCCGCCGCGCCTCAGGGCAGCGGCGACTCGCCGGCGAACAGCGCCTCGATCCGTTCGCGCTCGCGCACCACGAAGGCCTGGCCGTCGACGATCATCAGTTCGGCGGCGCGTGCACGCGTGTTGTAGTTGCTCGCCATCGCCATGCCGTAGGCGCCGGCCGACAGCACCGCCAGGTGGTCGCCCGCGACCACCGCCAGTTCACGGTCGCGGCCGAGCCAGTCGCCCGACTCGCAGACCGGTCCGACGACGTCCCAGGTCCGCGCGGGCACGTCGCCGCGCAGCCGGCAGGGTTCGATCGCCATCCAGGCCTGGTACATCGCCGGCCGCGCGAGGTCGTTCATCGCCGCGTCGACGATGCAGAAGTTCTTCGTCTCGCCCGGCTTCAGGCTCAGCACCTCGGTCAGCAGCACGCCGGCGTTGCCGACCAGGGAGCGGCCGGGCTCGAGCATCAGCATGCGCCGCCCATGACCGCGTGCGTCGAGCCGCTCGAGCATGCGCGCGACCAGTTCGTCGGCCTCCGGCGGCGACTCGTCGGCGTAGCGGATGCCGAGGCCGCCGCCGACATCGACATGGTGAATCGGGATGCCCGCCGCCTCGACGGCCTCGACGAGGTCGAGCAGCCGATCGAGGGCATCGAGGTAGGGCTCGACCTGCGTGATCTGCGAACCGATGTGGCAGTCGATGCCCTGCACCGACAGCCCGGGGAGGCCGGCCGCATGACGGTAGGCCTCGAGCGCACGGTCGTGGGCGATGCCGAACTTGTTGTCGCGCAGGCCGGTGGAGATGTACGGGTGCGTGCCGGCGTCGACGTCCGGGTTGATGCGCAGGCTGATCGGCGCGCGCCGGCCCATCGCCGCCGCGACCTCGGACAGCCGGTCGAGTTCGTCGAAGCTCTCGACGTTGAAGCAGCGCACGCCGGCCAGCAGCGCGGCGCGCATCTCGGCGCGGGTCTTGCCGACGCCGGAGAACACGACCCGGTCCGCCGCCACGCCGATCGCGAGCACGCGGGCCAGTTCGCCGCCCGAGACGATGTCGAAGCCGCATCCGGCGCGCGCGAAGGTCTGCAACACGGCCAGGTTGGAGTTTGCCTTCATCGCGTAGCAGACCAGGTGCTCGCGACCGGCGAGCGCGCGCTGGTAGGCGGCGAGGGCGTCGAGCATCGCGGCCTGCGAGTAGACGTACAGCGGCGTGCCGTGCTCGTGCGCGAGCGACTCCAGCGACACACCGTCGAGGACCAGCGATCCGCCGTCGCGCGCCAGGTGGGGGGCGCCGGGCAGCATCAGCGCGCCGGGGCCGAAGACGAGGCGGCCGGCGGCAGGGTCAACGGCCCCTTCTGGCCGCAGCCGGTGGCCAGCACGATCACCATCAGGGCACCCAGGGTAAGGCGCCCGGCCCGTCCGGCACGGCGGCGTGGCGCCGCTACACTCGACTGCGTTTGCATGCCCCAAATTCTAGCGACCATGACCGCCGCGCCCGAGGCGACCCCGCTCAGCGACACCGACTACGACCGGCGCACCGACCGCATCCTCGGGTCGATCGAAGCCACCGTCGACCGCTGGCTGCAGGACGACGTCATCGACATCGACCCCCAGCGCACCGGCGGTCTGCTGGAACTGGCGTTTCCCGATCGCAGCCGAATCGTGATCAACACCCAGCCGCCGCTGCACGAGCTGTGGCTGGCGTAGCGCACCGGCGGCTTCCATTACCGCTTCGTCGACGGCCGCTGGCTCGACACCAAGGACGGCAGCGAGTTCTTTGCCGTGCTGTCGCGCGAGGCCAGCGCCCAGGCCGGCCGGCCGCTGCGCTTCGCCGCGCCCGACTCAGCGGCGGAATAGGTCGAGGATCGAGCGGCGTTACTCGCCGCTGGGGGCCACCGGCACCATCTCGTCGAGCCCGACGCTGCGCACCCCGGCGCCGTAGGCGTACTCCTCGAACATCCACAGGCCGCCGACGTTGACGACGCCGGGCGGCGGATCCGCCGCGCGCACCGGCACGCCGTCGAGCGCGGTCTTCATCAGGTCGATCCAGACCGGCAGCGCGAGGCCGCCGCCGGTCTCGCGCGAGCCCAGCTTGCGCGGGTTGTCGTAGCCGATCCAGACCACCGAGACCAGACTCGGGTGGTAACCGGCGAACCAGGCGTCCATCGAGTCGTTGGTGGTGCCGGTCTTGCCGTACAGGTCCGGCCGACGCAATGTGCCCTGGGCGCGCGCCGCGGTGCCCGAGCGCGTGACCTCCTGCAGCAGCGCACCCATCACGAAGGCGTTGCGTGCATCGAGCGTGCGCATCGAGTCGTCGAGCTTGCGGACGCTGGTCTCGCGCAGCAGCTTGCCCTGGCTGTCGGTGACGCGCGTGATCAGCATCGGCGGCACCAGGTAGCCGCCGTTGGCGAACACGCCGTAGGCGGTGGCCATCTGCAGCGGCGTCACGGAGCCGGCGCCGAGCGCCATCGTCAGGTAGGCCGGGTGCTTGGTGGCCTCGAAGCCGAAGCGGGTGATCCAGTCCTGCGCGAAGGCCGGACCGATCGACTGCAGCACGCGGATCGACACCATGTTCTTCGACTTGGCCAGCGCCGTGTGCAGTTCCAGCGGCCCGTCGAACTCGCCGTCGTAGTTCTTCGGCTCCCAGGGCTGGCTGCCGGTCTCGCCGGCGCCGAAGAACAGCGGCGCGTCGTTGACCACCGTCGACGCGGTGAAGCCCTTCTCGAGCGCGGCCGAGTAGACGAAGGGCTTGAAGCTCGAGCCTGGCTGTCGCCACGCCTGCGTGACGTGGTTGAACTTGTTCTTGCCGTAGTCGAAGCCGCCGACCAGCGCGCGGATCGCGCCGGTGCTCGGGTCGAGCGCGACGACCGCGCCCTCGACCTCGGGCAGCTGGGTCAGGAACCAGGCCTTCTTCGCGCCCTGCAGCACGCGCACGACCGCACCGCGGCGGATCTGGATCTTCGGCCCGGCCTTGTCCGACAGCCCCGACTCGACCGGGCGGAGACCTGCCCCGGTGATGGTCACCGTCTCGCCGCTTTGCAGCACCGCCACGACCTTGCTGCGCGAGGCCTCGAGCACGACGGCCGAGCGAAGGTCGTCGTTGTCGGGGTGCTCGGCCAGCGCCTCGGCAATGCGCGCATCGAGCAGCGCCGGATCGGAGGGCAGGTCGACGTAGGCCTCGGGGCCACGGTAGAACTGCCGCATCTCGAAGTCCATCAGCCCGGCGCGCAGCGCGCTGTAGGCCGACTCCTGGATCTTCGAGTCGACCGTCAGGTGCACGTCCAGTCCGCGCGTGTACGAGTCCTCGCCGTACTGCGCGAAGACCAGCTGGCGCGCGGTCTCGGCGACGAACTCGGCATGCACCGCCACCGACGACGGCCGCCGGTAGCTCAGGGTCTGCGCCCGCGCCTCGTCGGCCTGGGCCTCGGTGATGAAGCCGCTGTCGACCATGCGGTCGATGACGTAGCGCTGGCGCAGCGCGGCGCGCTTCGGGTTCGAGATCGGGTTGTAGGCCGACGGCGCCTTGGGCACGCCGGCGAGCATCGCCGCCTCGGCGATCGTCACCTCCTGCAGCGGCTTGCCGAAGTAGATCTCGGCGGCAGCGGCGAAACCGTGCGCCCGCTGCCCCAGGAAGATCTGGTTCATGTAGGCCTCGAGGATCTGCGCCTTGCTCAGCTGGCTCTCGATCTTCCAGGTCAGCAGCACCTCGTAGATCTTGCGCGTGAAGGTCTTCTCGGTCGACAGGTAGAAGTTGCGCGCGACCTGCATCGTGATCGTCGACGCGCCCTGGCTGCGTGCGTCGCGCAGGTTCTCGACCGCCGCGCGCAGCATGCCGCGGTAGTCGACGCCGCCGTGCTCGTAGAAGCGAGCGTCCTCGGCCGCCAGCACCGCGTCCTTCATGACCTTCGGGATCTGCTCGATCGGCGTGAAGTTGCGGCGCTCCTCGCCGAACTCGCCGATCAGCACGCCGTCGGCGGAATACACGCGCATCGGCAGCTTCGGACGGTAGTCGGTCAGGCTGTGGATGTCGGGCAGGTTGGGATAGGCCACCGCCAGCGCGATGCCGACCACCAGCAGGATGGTCAGCACCCCGGCCGCACTCAGGCCGACCGCCCATGCCAGCATGCGCAGCAGCCAGTGCGATCCGATCGGCCGCGAGGGGGGAGCAGGGTCGGTCATCGAGGCGGGGCCACAGTCCGGTTCATTATAGGAATCGACCTCGACGCGGTCGGCCCGCACCCGCCGCGTGACTTTCCGCACGTTCCGAAGGCCGTGTCGGCGCGGTATTCGGGTTCACCCGAGCGTGCCATTAGCGGGTTGTTTCAAGTGCTGTTTATCGCGTCGACGAATCACAACGAGACGCAAACTACGCACGGGCTTTTTTCTTTGGTGCACATAGGCTTTACTGCTAGCATTGAAGTAACTTCTTAACAATCCGGTGCCGATTCGGCGCGCGGGGAGTCAAGTGTCGTGAGCTTTCTGGACGTCCTCCTGGGCCGTAAACATCCACCGGTGATCGGGCTTGACATCAGCTCGTCGAGCGTGAAGCTCGTCGAACTCGGCCAAGCCGCCAACGGTGAGTTCGTTCTCGAGCGCTTCGCCTCCGAACCCTTCGAAAAGGGCTGGATCACGGACGGCCAGATCGAGAAGTTCGACGAAGTCGCCGACGCCGTCCGTCGCGTCGTCTCGCGAAGCGGCACGAAGACCAAGACCGTCGTGATGGCGATGCCGCAGTCGGCGGTCATCACGAAGAAGATCATGCTTCCCGCCGGCCTGCGCGAGGAGGAGATGGAGATCCAGGTCGAGTCCGAGGCCAACCAGTACATCCCGTTCTCGCTCGACGAGGTCAGCCTGGACTTCTGCGTCATCGGCCCGAGCGCCAGTTCGGCCGGCGACGTCGAGGTGCTGATCGCCGCCTCGCGCAAGGACCGCGTGCAGGACCGCCAGGGCCTGGCCGAGGCGGCCGGCCTGAAGCCGGTCGTGCTCGACATCGAGTCGCACGCGTCCCGGCTGGCGATGAGCCGGGTCGTGGCGGCGCTGCCCAACGAGGGCAAGGACGCGCTGGTCGCGCTGTTCGAGATCGGCGCCGACACCACCAGCCTGAAGGTGCTGCGCGACGACGAGATGCTCTACGACCGCGATCAGGCCTTCGGCGGCTCGCAGCTGACCCAGCTGATCTCGCGCCAGTACGGCTTCTCGTTCGAGGAGGCCGAGCAGAAGAAGCTCGGCGGCGACCTGCCCGACGACTACGAGAGCGCGTTGCTGACCCCCTTCGTCGACAGCCTGTCGCAGGAGATCGGACGCGCGCTGCAGTACTTCTTCACCAGCACGCCGCACCACAAGGTGCACTACGTGATGCTGGCCGGCGGCACCGCGACGCTGCCGGGGCTGAAGGACCGCGTCACCGAGCTGACCGGGTTCGCCTCGATGGTCGTGAACCCCTTTGACGGCATGCAACTCGGGTCGGCGGTGCGCGAGAGCCGCGTGCGCCGGGAGTCGCCGTCCTACCTGACCGCCTGCGGCCTGGCGATGCGGAGGTTCGTGCAGTGATACTGATCAACCTGCTGCCGCATCGCGAGGAAAAGCGACGGCTGCGCAAGCGAAACTTCTTCGTCTTTCTCGCCCTGAGCGCATCCATCGGCATCATCATCGTCGGCATTTGGATGTCGGTGCTGCAACAGATGAAGTCGGCCCAGGAGTCGCGCAACGACTTCCTGAAGGCCGAGATCACCCGGCTCGAGACCCAGATCAAGGACATCGCCACGCTGCGCGCCGAGATCGACGCGCTGAAGGCGCGCCAGAAGGCGGTCGAGGATCTGCAGACCGATCGCAACGTGCCGGTTCACCTGCTCAACGAGATCGTCAAGCAGACGCCCGAAGGCATCTACCTCACGTCGATCAAGCAGACCGGACAGGTGGTGGCCGTGAACGGTGTCGCGCAGACCAACGAGCGCGTGTCCGAGTTCCTCCGCAACACGCTGTACAACTCGGCCTGGCTCGAACGGCCGGAGCTCATCGAGATCAAGGCTTCCGCCGTGACGGCGGCGAACCGCGAGCAGCGGCGCCTGTACGAGTTCTCGATGCGGGTGTCGATCAAGCGGCCCTCGACGCCGGCGCCGGCGGCGTCGGCTCCGGCCGGCGCCGCGCCCGCGGCCAAGGTTTCCTGAGGTCGTCATGGCTGCCAAACCCTCCACATTCAATGTCGACGTCGCGAGCGCCTTCGACCGCGCGCTGGGGCAGTTCCGTGGCCTGAACACGGCCGAGCCGGGCCAGTGGCCACCGCTGCCGAAGCTGGCGGCGTGGCTGCTCGTCGCGGTGCTGGCCGTCGTCGCCGGCTGGTTCCTGCTGGTGTCCGATGCGGTCGACGAACTGCAGGCCGAACGCGACCGCGAGCCGGCGCTGAAGGCGCAGTTCCGCGACAAGCTCGGGCAGGCGGTCAACCTGAGCGAATTGCGCAAGCAGAAGCTGCAGGTCGAGGAATTCGTGACCCAACTCGAGAAGCAGCTGCCCGGCAAGGCGGACATGGATGCGCTGCTGTCGGACATCAACCAGGCCGGCCTCGGTCGCGGCCTGCAGTTCGAGCTCTTCCGGCCCGGCTCGGTCGAGGTCAAGGACTACTACGCGGTGCTGCCGATTGCGATCCGCATCTCCGGCCGCTACCACGACATCGGTTCGTTCGCCGCCGACGTGGCGAACCTGTCGCGCATCGTGACCCTGCAGGATCTGTCGATCTCCCGCCCGGCGCAGCGCGACCAGGCCCGCGACGCGACGCTCGGTGCGCTCAGCATGGAGGCCACCGCCAGGACCTATCGCTACCTCGACAAGGACGAGGTCGCCGAACAGCAGAAGCGCAAGGCCGCTGCCGCGAAGGCGGCCAAGGGGGGCAAATGAGTCCTCGGCTGATCACCCTGGTGCTGGCGACCGCCCTGGTCGCCGGCTGCAGCGCCGAACACGAAGAACTCCAGCAGTGGATGGAGCAGCAGCGTCGCGAGGTCAAACCCAACGTGACGCCGTTGACCCCGCCCAAGCCCTTCGACCCCGAGCCCTACGCCGTGGCGCAGGCGGTGGAACCTTTCAGCACACAAAAGCTGACGGTCGCCCTCAAGCAGGAGGCCCGCGGGCCGAATTCCCTGCTGTCGGCCGAACTGAATCGGCGCAAAGAACCCTTGGAAGCCTTTCCCCTGGACAGCATGACCATGGTCGGCAGCGTGGCGCGCGGCGAGCGCCCGTTCGCGCTGCTGCGCGTGGACAACCTGCTCTATCAGGTCAAGGTCGGCGACTATCTGGGTCAGAACTACGGGCGCGTCACGCGCATTGCCGAAACCGAAGTCACGCTGCGCGAGATCGTGCAGGACGCGGCAGGCGAGTGGATCGAGCGCAGCGCGAGCCTGCAGCTCCAGGAGAGGGCGCGATGAGGAACGTTGAGGGGAATCGCATCATGCACAAGTGGAGTGTCCGGCTCGCAGCCGTCGTGCTGGGAGTGGCCGGGCCGTTGGCTGCCTGGGCTCAGAACGCGATCCAGTCGATCACGAGCACGCAGCAGGCGGGCACCGAGATCGTGCGGATCGAGCTGAGGGAGCCCCTTTCGGCCGTGCCCGCCGGATTCGCCATCCAGACGCCGCCGCGCATCGCGATCGACCTGCCCGGGGTCAGCAACGCCCTCGGCCGCGGCAGCATCGACATCAACCAGGGCAACCTGCGTTCGGTCGCCATCGCCCAGGCCGGCGAGCGCACCCGCGTCGTGCTCAGCCTGAAGCAGGCCTCGACCTTCAAGGCCCAGCTCGACGGCAAGGCGCTGTTGGTCGTGCTCGACGCCTCGGCCGAGATCGCGACTGCGACCAAGCCCGGCGAGGCGACGCACTTCGCGCCGGCCCAGAACGCGGAGCCGCAGGGCCTGCGCGAGATCGACTTCCGCCGCGGCCCCGACGGCGCTGGCCGCGTCATCGTGTCGCTGCCGAGCACCCAGGTTGGCGTGGACATCCGACAGCAGGGCCAGAGCCTGGTCGTCGAGTTCCTTCGCTCGACCTTGCCCGACGCGCTTCGTCGCCGCCTGGACGTGACCGACTTCGGCACGCCGGTGCAGTCGGTGTCGACCTTCCAGTCGGGCGACCGCGTGCGCATGGTCGTCGAGCCGCGTGGTGCCTGGGAGCACAGCGCGTACCAGAGCGACAACCAGTTCGTGCTCGAGGTCCGGCCGATGAAGGTCGATCCGAACAAGCTCACCCAGGGCCCCGGCTTCCAGGGCGAGAAGCTGAGCCTGAACTTCCAGAACATCGAGGTCCGCGCGCTGC
>CALJUI010000490.1 GCA_937975735.1 uncultured Rubrivivax sp. | reverse complement strand
ATCAGCGGCGAGCACGGCATCGGCATCACCAAGCTCGAGTTCCTGACCGACGACGAACTCCGGGGCTTCGCCGACTACAAGGCGCGCATCGACCCCGAGGGCCGCTTCAACAAGGGCAAGCTGCTGCGGACGGTCGCGGCCGACGCGATGCCGGCCGACCTGAGCGCCGCCTACACGCCGAGCTTCGGCCTGATGGGCCACGAGTCGCTGATCATGCAGCAGAGCGACATCGGCGCCATCAGCGACAGCATCAAGGACTGCCTGCGCTGCGGCAAGTGCAAGCCGGTGTGCGCGACGCACGTGCCGCGCGCCAACCTGCTGTACAGCCCGCGCAACAAGATCCTCGCCACCTCGCTGCTGATCGAGGCCTTCCTCTACGAGGAGCAGACGCGGCGCGGCATCAGCGTGCAGCACTGGCACGACTTCGAGGACGTCGCCGACCACTGCACCGTGTGCCACAAGTGCGAGTCGCCGTGCCCGGTGAAGATCGACTTCGGCGACGTCACGATGGCGATGCGCAACCTGCTGCGGAAGATGGGGCAGAAGTCGTTCCGCCCCGGCAATGCCGCCGCGATGCTGTTCCTCAACGCGACCAGCCCGCGGACGATCAAGCTGATGCGCGCCGGCATGGTCGGCGTCGGCTTCAGGGCGCAGCGCTTCGTGCACGGCCTGCTCAAGCCGCTGGCCCGCGCGCAGACCAAGGCGCCGCCGGCGACGCTGGGCGCCGCGCCGCTGAAGGAACAGGTCATCCACTTCGTCAACAAGAAGATGCCCGGCGGGCTGCCGAAGAAGACCGCGCGCGCGCTGCTCGACATCGAGGACAAGGACTACGTCCCGATCATCCGCGACCCGGCGGTCAGCGCCGACAGCGAGGCCGTCTTCTATTTCCCCGGCTGCGGGTCGGAGCGCCTGTTCAGCCAGGTCGGCCTGGCCACGCAGGCGATGCTGTGGCACGCCGGCGTGCAGACGGTGCTGCCGCCGGGCTACCTGTGCTGTGGCTATCCGCAGCGCGGCAGCGGCCAGTTCGACAAGGCCGAGCAGATCATCACCGACAACCGGGTGCTGTTCCACCGCGTCGCCAACACGCTGAACTACCTCGACATCAAGACCGTCGTCGTGTCCTGCGGCACCTGCTACGACCAGCTGCAGGGCTACCGCTTCGAGGACATCTTCCCCGGCTGCCGCATCGTCGACATCCACGAGTTCCTGCTCGAGAAGGGCGTGACTTTGCCCGGCGGGCAGGACGGCTACCTCTACCACGACCCCTGCCACAGCCCGATGAAGCTGCAGGACCCGATGAAGACCGTGCGCGCGCTGGTCGGCCCGAACGTGATGAAGAACGAGCGTTGCTGCGGCGAGAGCGGCACGCTGGGCGTGACGCGGCCCGACATCTCGACCCAGGTCCGCTTCCGCAAGGAGCGCGAACTGCGCGAGGGCGCCGCCGCGCTGCGCGCGACCGGTGCGGTGGGCGCGCAGGCCGACGTGAAGATCCTGACCTCCTGCCCGAGCTGCCTGCAGGGGCTGAAGCGCTACGGCGACGACCTGGACAACGGCCTGCTCGAGGCCGACTACATCGTCGTCGAGATGGCGCGCAAGATCCTCGGCGAGGACTGGCTGCCGGACTACGTCGCGCGGGCCAACGCCGGCGGCATCGAGCGCGTGCTGGTCTGAGCGGCGCACTACACTGGCAGCCATGAGTGCATCCAGACCACAGCCCGTCGCGGTGACCGTGCACCAGGCCTCGAAGGTGCTGGAGATCGGGTTCGACGACGGCCGGACCTTCCGCATTCCCTTCGAGCTGATGCGCGTGTACTCGCCATCGGCCGAGGTGCAGGGGCATGGCCCGGGGCAGGAGACGCTGCAGACCGGCAAGCGCGAGGTGCTGATCACCGCGCTGGAGCCGGTGGGCCACTATGCCGTGCAGCCGCAGTTCTCCGACGGCCACACGAGCGGCATCTTCAGCTGGGAGTATCTCTACAAGCTCGGCGCCGAGCAGGACGAGCTCTGGCGCCGCTACGAGGCCCGCCTGGCCGAGGCCGGCGTCGACCGCGACGCGCCGATGGCCGCGGCCAGCGCCGGCGGCGGTTGCGCCAGCCACTGACGGGGCGGCCGATGAGCCAGACCCACTTCGGCTACCAGACGATCGACGAGCGCGAGAAGGCGGCGCGCGTGCGCGGCGTGTTCGACTCGGTGGCGTCGAAGTACGACCTGATGAACGACCTGCTGTCGATGGGGCTGCACCGGGTCTGGAAGGCCTACGCCGTGGCGGTGGCCAATCCGCGCAGCGGCGATCGCGTGCTGGACATCGCCGGCGGCACCGGCGACCTCGCGCGGGCGTTCGCGGCGCGCGTCGGCGCGTCGGGTCAGGTCGTGCACACCGACATCAACGAGGCGATGCTGCGCACCGGTCGCGACCGCCTGCTCGACGAAGGGTTGACGCTGCCGACCCACGTCTGCGACGCCGAGCGCCTGCCCTATCCGGACGGCCGCTTCGACATCGTCAGCGTCGCCTTCGGCCTGCGCAACATGACCGACAAGGCCCGCGCGCTGGCCGAGATGGGCCGCGTGCTGCGTCCGGGCGGGCGGCTGCTGGTGCTGGAGTTCAGCAAGGTGGCCGAGCCGCTGCGCAGACCCTACGACTGGTACTCGTTCAAGGTCATGCCGCTGATCGGCAAGCTGGTCGCCGGCGATGCCGACAGTTACCGGTACCTGGCCGAGTCGATCCGCATGCATCCGGATCAGGAGACGCTGAAGTCGATGATGAAGGAGGCCGGATTCGGTCACGTCGACGTGCACAACCTCAGCGGCGGGCTGGTGGCCCTGCACGTCGGTATCAAGTGCTGAGCCGGCTATAGCGGCCGGCAGCGCGCGGCGACGCTCAGCCGAAGTCGATCGGGACGCTGGCCGGCCAGCGTCATCCCCTGCTCCAGGTCCAGGCAGTGACCATCGCGGCACAGTTGCCAGCCCGAGCCGGTGGCGCCGGACACCGCGAGCTCGAGCGCTGGCACGCGCAGCGGCTGGCGGTAGACCCACCAGCCGTCGGCCAGCACGGCGCCCTCCGGCGGCTCCATGCCGGCGCCCGAGCCGCGCACGCGGGCCTCGTCCAGCACCAGCTCGGTGCCCTCGATCCGCCAGCGCTCGCGCCACTCGGTCTTCTCGACCGAGTGGGTCCAGCTCAGGGTGAAGGACTCGACCGCCAGGCCCACGGCCAGCGCGGCCGTGGCCAGGCACAGGCTCACGCCTTGGCGGTGTCGCTGCCGCGCGCCGCGCGCCGGCGCCCGCCCCACCAGTGCAGCGCGATCGCCGCGGCGCACAGCGCGAAGCCGATCTCGTCGGTCAGCGGCAGCGCGGCGATCAGCATCAGCGCCCCGGCCGCGGCCAGGATGCGCTCGGGCCAGTTCATGTGCGTGCGCAGGAAGCCGATCACCGCCGCGCCCCACAGGCCGATCGCCAGCGCGGCCTTGAAGATGATGTAGGCCGCCGCCAGCGGCAGCCCCCACTCGGCCGACAGCGGGCCGCCGGGCTGCAGCATCAGCGCCGGCGAGTACACCGCCATGAACGGGATCACGAAGCCGGCCGCGGCCACCTTCAGCGCCTGGATCGAGATCGCCAGCCCGCGCTCCTTGGCGATCGGTGCCGCCGCGAAGCAGGCCAGCGCCACCGGCGGCGTCAGGTCGGCCAGGATGCCGAAATAGAACACGAACATGTGGCTGACCAGCAGCGGCACGCCCAGCGCCAGCAGCGCCGGCCCGGCGATGCTCGACGTGATGATGTAGTTCGGGATCGTCGGGATGCCCATGCCCAGGATCAGGCAGGTGACCATCGTCAGCACCAGCGACAGGAACAGGCTCTGCTCGCCGACCGAGACGATGAACTGGCCGAAGGTGTTGGCCGCGCCGGTCAGCGTCATCGTGCCGATCACGATGCCGACGATGGCGCAGGCGATGCCCACCGGCAGCGCGGTCTTGGCGCCGTCGGCCAGGCTGTCGCGGCACAGTGCCAAGGTCTTGCGTCCGCCGTTCGTGAAGGCCGAGACGGCGATCAGCGCGACGATGGCCCAGGTCAGCGCGGCCATGCCGAACTCGCGGAACGAAGCCGCCACCAGGCCCAGCCCGACCCAGAAGATGATCCGCAGCGTGTTCGTCGGCAGGCCGAGCGCAACCGAACCGCCGAGGATCAGCATCACCGTGAGGGCCAGGCCCACGGTGCCGGCGAACAGCGGCGTGTAGCCGGAGAACAGCAGCACCACCAGCACCGCCAGCGGCAGGATCAGGAACCACTTCTCGCGCAGCGCGCGCACCGGCGACGGCAGTTCGTCCTTCGGCAGCCCGGCCAGGCCGGCGCGGCCGGCCTCCAGGTGCACCATCCAGAAGGCCGACAGGAAGTACAGGACGGCCGGCACGACCGCGGCCTTGACCACGGTGGCGTAGGGCACGTCCAGCGTCTCGGCCATGATGAAGGCCACCGCCCCCATCACCGGCGGCATGATCTGCCCGCCCATCGACGCGGTCGCCTCGACGCCGCCGGCGAAGGCCGAGCGGTAGCCGAAGCGCTTCATCAGCGGGATCGTGAACTGCCCGGTCGTCACGACGTTGGCCACGCCGGAGCCCGAGATCGTGCCCATCAGGCCCGAGGACACCACCGCGACCTTGGCCGGTCCGCCGCGCTTGTGGCCAAACAGGCCCATCGCGATGTCGGTGAACAGGCTGATCATGCCGGCCTTCTCGAGAAAGGCGCCGAACAGGATGAACAGGAAGATGTAGCTCGAGGAGACGTAGGTCGGGATGCCGTACACGCCCTCCGTGCCGAAGGTCATGTGATCGATGACCTGCGAGAAGTCGTAGCCGCGGTGGTTCAGCGGCGCCGGCAGGTGCTGGCCGAACAGGCAATAGGCGAGGAAGGTGCCGGCGATGATCGGCAGCGCCGGCCCCATCGCGCGCCAGGTGGCGGCGAACAGCAGGATCAGCAGCGCGACGCCGACGGCGATGTCCGTCGTCGTCGGGTCGCCGGCGCGCAGCAGCAGGGCCTCGTACTCGACCCACTGGTAGCCCGCGATCAGCATCGCCAGCGCCGAGCCGATCCAGGCCAGCACCCGCCACGGCCCCGCGTCCATGCGCGCGATGGCCAGCAGCGGGAACACGAGAGTCAGCAGGAAGCCGACGTGCACCGCGCGCACGATCTGGCTCGGCAGGTCCAGGATGTGGGCTGCGGTGACGATCTGGAAGGTCGAGAACGCCAGCGCGATCCAGAACAGCAGCCGGCCCTGGCCGCCGGACGGGAATCCGCCGGCCAGGGGCTCGTGCTGCTGCAGCAGCGCGTCGTCGCCGCCGGGTGCGGCGGCAGGGGTCGAGCTCACGACGGCCGGCTTACTTCACCAGCCCCTTTTCCTTGTAGTAGCGCATCGCGCCGGGGTGCAGCGGCACCGGCATGCCTTCGATCGCCGACTTCAGCGAGATCGACTTCGCCGCGTTGTGCGCCGCGACCATCGTGTCGAGGTTCTCGAACAGCTGCTTGGTCATCTGGTAGACCGTCTCGTCCGACACGCCCGAGTGCGTGACCAGGAAGTTGACCACGGCCAGCGTCGGCACATCGGCGGTCTGGCCGGCATAGGTGTTGGCCGGGATCGTCGTCGCGACGAACGGTGCGCCCAGCTTCTTGGCGACGTCGGCCGGCACCGCGACCATCGTGATCGGCAGCGAGCTGGCCAGGTCGCGGATCGACGACACGCCCAGGCCGGCCGACTGCAGCGTGGCGTCGAGCTGGCGGTTCTTGATCAGCTCGACCGACTCGCCGAAGGGCAGGTACTCGGTCTTGCCGAGATCCTTGTAGGACATGCCCATCGCCTCGAAGATGCGGCGCGCGTTGACCTCGGTGCCCGACTTCGGGGCGCCGACCGACAGGCCCTTGCCCTTCAGGTCGGCGAAGGTCTTCACGCCGCTCTGCTGCGAGGCGACGATCTGGATCACGTTCGGGTAGACCGCGGCCACGCCGCGCAGCTTGTCGAGCTTCTTCGGGAAGCCCACTTCCTCGTCGCCCTCCCAGGCCGACTTGACCGAGTCGCCGAGCGCCAGCGCGATCTCGCCGCGACCCGACTGCAGCAGGTTCAGGTTCTCGACCGAGGCCTTGGTCGACTGCACCTGCGTACGCACGCCGGGGATCTTGTCGGCGTAGATCTTGGCCAGC
This sequence comes from uncultured Rubrivivax sp., assembly GCA_937975735.1. Classification (GTDB taxonomy): domain Bacteria; phylum Pseudomonadota; class Gammaproteobacteria; order Burkholderiales; family Burkholderiaceae_C; genus Rubrivivax. Next base: position 9,166 of record CALJUI010000490.1, on the reverse strand, counting down.
GCGACGCCGAGCGGGTAGTACACGCCGGAAGTGCCGCCGGTCAGGACGTTGATGAACTGCTGGGCCTGCGCGGCCATCGGGGCGAGCATCGTGCCGCCGGCCAGCGCGAGGGCGAGCACGATCTTGCGGCGTTGGGGCATCTTCGACATGCGTGTCTCCGTCTTGGGTTGATGGGTCGCGCGCGCCCGGTCCGAACGCGCGGAACTTGCACCGATCTTACGCAAGGGGCGCCCGATGTCCCTACGCAAAAACCTCAACATCGGCGAGCAAGGGCGCGGCCGCGTCGCGTGACGCGAGCCGCGGCGCCCGTCCTGCGAGCGGCCAGCGGATGCCCAGTGCCGGGTCGTCCCAGCGGATCGCCCGCTCGCAGTCCTTGGCGTAGACGTCGGTGGTCTTGTAGAGGAAGTGGGTCTCGTCCTCGAGCGCGAGAAAGCCGTGTGCAAAGCCCGGCGGGATCCAGAGCTGGCGGCGGTTGTCGGCGCTGAGCACGTCGCCGGTCCAGCGGCCGAAGGTCGGCGAGCCGCGGCGCAGGTCCACCGCGACGTCGTAGACCGCGCCGCGCACCACGCGCACGAGCTTGCCCTGCGCGTGCGGCGGCAGCTGGTAGTGCAGACCGCGCAGCACGCCGCGGGCGCTGCAGGTGTGGTTGTCCTGCACGAAGGCGCCGGCCGGCGGCAGACCCAACGCGGCGAGACCGGCGTCGAAGCGCTGCGCGTGGAAGCTCTCCATGAACCAGCCGCGGTCGTCGGTGTGCATGGCCGGCTCGACCAGCACGACGCCCGGCAGTTCGGTCGGCAGCAGCTTCATCGCGGCGCGGACTCGCCGAGCACGCGCAGCAGGTACTGGCCGTAGCCGTTCTTCTTCATCGGCTCGGCCAGCTGCTGCAGCGCGGCGGCGTCGATCCAGCCCTGGCGGTAGGCGATCTCCTCGGGGCAGGCCACCTTTAGGCCCTGCCGGTTCTCCAGCGTCGCGATGAACTGGCCGGCGTCCATCAGGCTGTCGTGGGTGCCGGTGTCGAGCCAGGCGTAGCCGCGGCCCATGATCTCGACCGCGAGCTGGCCGCGGCCGAGGTAGTGCGAGTTGACCTCGGTGATCTCGAGTTCACCACGCGCGCTGGGTTGGATCGACGCGGCGATGTCGCAGACCTGCTCGTCGTAGAAGTACAGGCCGGTGACCGCGTAGTTGCTCCTGGGCTTCGCCGGCTTCTCCTCGATCGACAGCGCGCGCCGCTGGGCGTCGAAGGCGACCACGCCGTAGCGCTCGGGGTCGTTGACGTGGTAGGCGAACACCGTGGCGCCGGTGGACCGGCCGTGCGCACGCTTGAGCAGGCCCTGCAGGTCGTGGCCGTAGTACAGGTTGTCGCCGAGCACCAGCGCGCTCGGTGCGCCGCCGATGAAGTCGCGGCCGAGGATGAATGCCTGCGCCAGCCCGTCCGGGCTCGGCTGCACGCAGTAGCTGAAGGTCATGCCCCAGCGATCGCCGTCGCCGAGCAGGTGCTCGAAGCGCGGCAGGTCCTGCGGCGTGCTGATGATCAGCACCTCGCGGATGCCGGCCAGCATCAGCGTCGACAGCGGGTAGTAGATCATCGGCTTGTCGTACACCGGCAGCAGCTGCTTGCTGATCGCCAGCGTCGCCGGGTGCAGCCGGGTGCCGGCGCCGCCGGCGAGGATCAGGCCCTTGCGTGTCATGAGGTCATTCTGCCGTTCAACGCGGGACGAGCTCGGCCAGCAGGCGCGCCACGCCCGCCTGCCAGGGGGGAAGGCTGAGGTCGACGTCGCGCTGCAGCCGGCTGCAGTCGAGTCGGGAGTTGAGCGGCCGGCGTGCCGGCGTCGGGTAGTCGCGGCTGGCGATCGGATGCACCGCGTCGGGCGCGAGTCGCAGCGGCCGACCGTCCGCGGCGGAGCGCTCGACGACCCACCGGGCCAGGCCATGCCAGCTGGTCTCGCCCGCGGCGGTGCAGTGATAGGTGCCGCCCGCGATGGCGTCGCGCGCCAGGGCTCGCAGCAGATGCGTGGTGACGTCGGCGAGCAGGTCCGCGCCGGTCGGGGCCCCGACCTGGTCGTCGACGACGTCCAGCGTCTCGCGTTGGGCGGCCAGGCGAAGCACCGTCTTGACGAAGTTGCTGCCGCGCGTGCCGTGCACCCAGCTCGTGCGCAGGATCAGGTGGCGGCAACCGCTGGCGCGGATCGCCTCTTCGCCCGCGAGCTTGCTGTGTCCGTAGGCGTTCAGGGGCCCGACCGCGGCGTCCTCGTCGCGCGGCGAATCGCCGCTGCCGTCGAAGACGTAGTCGGTGCTGTAGTGCACGAGCGCCGCGCCGCGCGCGGCCGCCTCCTCGGCCAGCACGCCGGGCGCGACGCCATTGATCGCGCGGGCCCGCTCGGCCTCCAGCTCGGCCCGGTCGACCGCCGTGTAGGCCGCGGCGTTGACGATCACCGTCGGTGCCTCGGCGCGCACGCACTCGCGCAGAAGGTCCGGCCGGGCGAGGTCGACGCGATCCGACGGTGGCGCGGCCAGTGCCCCGAGCGGCGCCAGCGCACGCTGCAGTTCCCAGCCGACCTGGCCGGTGCCGCCGAACAGCAGGACCTTCATCGACTCTCGTAGTTGGTCGCCATCCACTCGCGGTACTGGCCGCTCTGCACCTCCTCGATCCAGTCGCGGTGGTCCAGCACCCACTGCACGGTCTTGCGGATGCCGGTCTCGAAGGTCTCGGCGGGACGCCAGCCGAGCTCGCGCTCGATCTTGCCGGCGTCGATCGCGTAGCGGCGGTCGTGGCCGGGGCGGTCCTTGACGTGGGTGATCAGGCGCGCGTAGGGGCCGGCCGGGTCGGGCTGGAGCTCGTCGAGCAGGGTGCAGATGGTGCCGACGATGTCGAGGTTGGTCTTCTCGTTCCAGCCGCCGATGTTGTAGGTCTGGCCGACCGCGCCGCGCTCGAGCACGGTGCGGATCGCGCTGCAGTGGTCGCCGACGTAGAGCCAGTCGCGCACCTGCAGCCCGTCGCCGTAGATCGGCAGCGGCTTGCCGGCGAGCGCGTTGACGATGGTCAGCGGGATCAGCTTCTCGGGGAAGTGGTAGGGGCCGTAGTTGTTGCTGCAGTTGGTCGTGACCACGGGCAGCCCGTAAGTGTGGTGCCAGGCGCGCACGAGGTGGTCGCCGGCGGCCTTGCTGGCGGCGTAGGGGCTGTTCGGCGCGTACGGATGGTCCTCGGTGAAGGCCGGCGCGTCGGGGGCCAGGCTGCCGTAGACCTCGTCGGTGCTGACGTGGTGGAAGCGGAAGGCCAGCCGCGCGACGTCGTCCAGGCCGTGCCAGTAGGCGCGCGCCGCCTCGAGCAGCGTGAAGGTGCCCTGCACGTTGGTCTGCATGAACTCGCCGGGCCCGTGGATGCTGCGGTCGACGTGGCTCTCGGCGGCGAAGTGCACGATGGCGCGCACCCGGTGCTCGGCGAGCAGCCGCTCGAGCAGGGGCTGGTCGTCGACGCGGCCGTAGACGAAGACATGCCGCGGGTCGTCCTTCAGCGACTCGAGGTTCTTCAGGTTGCCGGCGTAGGTCAGCGCGTCGAGGTTGACCACCGTCTCGTCGCTGTGCGCGAGCCAGTCGAGCACGAAGTTGCTGCCGATGAATCCTGCGCCGCCGGTGACCAGGATGCTCATGCTTTCCCCGCTCTGCCGTAGGTGTCCTCGAAGCGCACGATGTCGTCCTCGCCGAGGTAGCTGCCGGACTGGACCTCGATGATCTCGAGCGGCACCTTGCCGGGGTTGGCCAGGCGGTGCACGGTGCCCAGCGGGATGTAGGTGCTCTGGTTCTCGGACAGCAGCATGACCTGGTCGCCGTTGGTGACTTCGGCGGTGCCGCGCACGACGATCCAGTGCTCGGCGCGGTGGTGGTGCTTCTGCAGGCTCAACGTCGCGCCGGGCTTGACCATGATGCGCTTGACCTGGAAGCGGTCGCCGGCGTCGATGCTGTCGTACCAGCCCCAGGGCCGGTGCACCTTGCGGTGCAGCGCCTGCTCGCCGCGCTGCTCGGCGCCGAGCCGGTTCACGATCTGCTTGACCTCCTGGCTGCGCTCGCGGTCGGCCACGAGCACCGCGTCGGCGGTCTCGACGACGATCACGTCCTCGAGGCCGACCACGCTGACCAGCCGGCTGGTCGCATGCACCATCGTGTTGCGGCTGTCGACGACGATCGCGTCACCGACCTGCGCGTTGCCTTCGGCGTCGCGGCGGGCGACTTGCCAGACCGCCTCCCAGGAGCCGAGGTCGTTCCAGCCGGCAGCGAGCTCGACCATGCGGATCGGCACGTTCGATCCGGGGCAGCGCTCCATCACGGCGTAGTCGACCGACTCCGACGGCACCGCCGCGAAGCCTTCCTCGGCCGGGCGCACGAAGCGGTCGTCGACGCCGCGGCCGGCCCAGGCGGCGCGCACGGCCTCGGCGATGTCGGGGCGGAAGGCCTCGAGCGCGGCCATCCAGGTCGAGGCCTTCAGCACGAACAGGCCCGCGTTCCAGAAGAAGCGGCCGTCGGCGAGGTAGGCCTCGGCGGTGGCGAGGTCGGGTTTCTCGACGAACTCGGCGACGGTACCGTCGCGATTGGCGCGGATGTAGCCATAGCCGGTCTCGGGGCGGTCCGGGCGCACGCCGAGGATCGTGATGCCGCCGCCGGCGGCCTGCCGCGCGGCCTCGGCGAGCGCCTTCGCGAACGCGACCTCGTCGGTGGCGGTCTGGTCGGCCGGCGTCACGACGAGCACCGGGTCGGTGCCGCCCTCGAGGGCCTGCAGCGCCGCCAGTGTCAGCGCCGGCGCGGTGTTGCGGCCGCAAGGTTCGAGCAGGACGGCGGCCGGCGTCAGCCGCGCCTCGCGCAGCTGGTCGAGGATCAGGAAGCGGTGCTCCTCGTTGCCGACGACGAGCGGTGCGGCGAGGTCGACGCCGTCGCCGGCCAGGCCCTGCAGCCGGCACGCGGCCTGCTGGAACAGGCTCGAATTGCCGCTGAGCACGAGGAACTGCTTCGGGTAGCCGGCGCGCGACAGCGGCCACAGCCGGGTGCCGGAGCCGCCGGCCATGATCACGGGCTGGATGGGCAGGCTCATGCGGCGGGGAATCCTTCGGGGTTCATCGATTGCCAGCGCCAGCTGTCGGCGCACATGCGCGCGAGATCGTGCTTGGCGCGCCAGCCGAGCCTGGCCTCGGCCTGGCTCGGGTCCGCATAGCAGGCGGCGACGTCGCCCGGCCGACGCGGCACGATCGCATAGGGGATCTCGCGGCCGCTGGCTTCGGCGTAGGTGCGGACGACCTCGAGCACGCTGTGGCCGCGGCCGGTGCCCAGGTTGACGGTCAGCGAGCCCGGGCGGTCGAACAGATGGCGCAAGGCGGCGACATGGCCTTCGGCGAGGTCGCAGACGTGGATGTAGTCGCGCACGCCGGTGCCGTCCACGGTCGGGTAGTCGTCGCCGAAGACCTGCAGCCGCGGCCGGCGGCCGACCGCGACCTGGGCCACGTAGGGCATCAGGTTGTTCGGCGTGCCGCGCGGGTCCTCGCCGATCTCGCCGCTGTCGTGTGCGCCGACCGGATTGAAGTAGCGCAGACAGGCGGTCTGCCAGGCCGGGTCGGCGGTGCCGAGGTCGCGCAGGATGGTCTCGCCGATCAGCTTGGTCTGGCCGTAGGGATTGGTCGCGGCCAGCGGCGCGTCCTCGGCGATCGGCAGCCGCTGCGGGTCGCCGTAGACCGTGGCGCTCGAGCTGAACACGAATCGCCGCACGTCGTGCGCGCGCAGCGCCTCGCAGACGTGGACGAGGCCGCCGACGTTGGTGCGGTAGTAGGCCAGCGGCATCGCGGTCGACTCGCCGACCGCCTTCAGCGCCGCGAAGTGCACCGCCGCCTGCACCGGGTGGCGCTCGAGCACCGAATGCACCGCCGCCGGGTCGCGGACGTCGGCACGCTCGAACACCGGGCGCCTCCCGCTGAGCCGCTGAAGGCGATCGAGCACCGCGGGTGAGCTGTTGGCGAAGTTGTCCAGGCCGACCACGTCGAAGCCGGCGTCCAGAAGCGCCAGCCAGGTGTGCGAGGCGATGTAGCCGGTGGCGCCGGTGAGCAGGACGGTGGCCATGGATGGATTCTGGCAGCGAATGCCGCGTGGTCGACGTGCAGCGCCTTCGCGACGCGGCCTCGACGATAGGGCAGAACGGCGCCGCCGACCGCTGACGCGTCCGCGGGGCTGCCTACAATCCGGCCATGCTTCACACCCTCGACCGCCTGTTCACGCCGGCGCTGATGAATCGGCTGACGCTGGCACTGAACCACGTGCTCGCCAGCGAGGCGGTGGCGACCGGGCGGCTGCTGCCGCATGCGGGCCGGCGGGTGCGGGTCGAACTGCTCAACTGGCCGCCGCTGCTGCCGCCGGCGCCGTCGCTGGCTTTCGAGATCACGCCGGCCGGCCTGCTCGAGTGGTGCGGGATCGAGCCGCCGGCCGGCGCCGACCTGAGCCTGCGCATCGACGCCGCCAACCCGGCGCTGCTGATGGCGCGGCTGGCCGCCGGCGAGCGCCCGGCGGTGACGATCGACGGCGACGCCGCGCTGGCCACCGACGTCGACTGGCTGGTGCAGAACCTGCGGTGGGACGTCGCGGCCGACCTGGAGGCGGTGATCGGCCCGGTCGCCGCCGAGCAGGTGCATCGCCTCGGCGTCGCGCTCGCGCGCGGCCTGCGGGCCGCACTGGGCAAGCTCGACACCCTGCGCCCCGGCCCCTGATGCGCCACGTCGCGCGCACCATCGTCATCGTCTTCACGGTCCTGCGCTACGGCCTGGACGAGCTCGCGCTGTCGGGCTTCCGCCAGCGCTGGGTGCGGGTGCTGGTGCGCCTGGGCACCCTCGGCCGCCGGCTCGACGCGCCGCGCGGGGCCCGGCTGCGGATGGCGCTCGAGAAGCTCGGCCCGATCTTCGTCAAGTTCGGCCAGGTCCTGTCGACCCGCCGCGACCTGCTGCCCGAGGACATCTCCGACGAGCTGGCCAGGCTGCAGGACCGCGTGCCGCCGTTTCCGGCGGCGCAGGCGCGCGCCCTGGTCGAGCAGGCCTTCGGCCGCCGGGTCGAGGACATCTTCTCGAGCTTCGAGGCCGAGCCGGTGGCCAGCGCGTCGATCGCGCAGGTGCACTTCGCGACGATGAAATCGGGCCGCGAGGTCGCGGTGAAGGTGCTGCGGCCGGGCATGCGAGCGGTGATCGACGACGACCTGGCGCTGCTGCACACGCTGGCGCGCTGGGTCGAGCGCGTGTTCGCCGACGGCAAGCGGCTGAGGCCGCGCGAGGTGGTCGCCGAGTTCGACGTCTACCTGCACGATGAGCTCGACCTCGTGCGCGAGGCGGCCAACGCCGCGCAGCTGCGCCGGAACATGGCGGGGCTGAACCTGGTGATGATCCCGGAGATGGTCTGGGACTACTGCACCTCCGGCGTGATCGTGATGGAGCGCATGCACGGCGTGCAGATCAGCCAGGTGGCGCGGCTGCGCGAGGCCGGCGTCGACATCAAGAAGCTCGCCCGCGACGGCGTCACGATCTTCTTCACCCAGGTCTTCCGCGACGGCTTCTTCCATGCCGACATGCACCCGGGCAACATCCAGGTCAGCCTCGCGCGCGAGACCTTCGGCCGCTACATCGCGCTGGACTTCGGCATCATCGGCACGCTCAGCGAGGTCGACAAGGAGTACCTGGCGCAGAACTTCATCGCCTTCTTCCAACGCGACTACAAGCGCGTCGCCGAACTGCACGTGGAGTCCGGCTGGGTGCCTCGCCACACCCGCGTCGACGCGCTCGAGGGTGCGATCCGTGCGGTCTGCGAGCCGCACTTCGACCGCCCATTGAAGGACATCTCGCTCGGCCAGGTGCTGCTGCGCCTGTTCCAGACCTCGCGCCGCTTCAACGTCGAGATCCAGCCCCAGCTCGTGCTGCTGCAGAAGACCCTGCTGAACGTCGAGGGCCTGGGCCGGCAGCTCGACCCCGACCTGGACCTGTGGACCACGGCCAAGCCCTTCCTCGAGCGCTGGATGCTCGAGCAGGTCGGCTGGCAGGGCCTGGTCGAGCGCCTGAAGCACGAGGCGCCGCGCTACGCGCAGCTGCTGCCCGAACTGCCGCGGCTGGTGCACCAGGCCCTGCAGCGCGGCGCCCATCCGGCCGAGGAGCCCGCGCTGCTCAAGGCACTGCTGGCCGAGCAGCGGCGCACCAACCGCTTGCTGCGCGCCTCGATCTGGGGCGTGGCGGTCCTGCTCGCCGGCGCCGCCGCGGTGCACTGGCTGGCCGGCACGCTGCCGTGATCCGGACAACCCCGGGGTCGGGCCCGGGCCTTGCTGGAGCCCGCTGACCTTACACTGCCGGCCGTTGCGGTAGGGCCGTCCGGCCCGGCGGCCGCGGCCAAGAGGTTGTTGCCATGCTGATCACCTTCGTCGCCCTGTACCTCGCGCTGACCATCACGATCGGCCTGATCGCCGCGCGGCGCGTCAAGAACTCCACCGACTACCTGGTCGCCGGTCGCAGCCTGCCGCTGTACATGAACGTCGCGACCGTGTTCGCGACCTGGTTCGGCGCCGAGACCGTGCTGTCGGTGTCGGCGACCTTCGCCAAGGACGGCCTGAACGGCATCCCGGGCGATCCCTTCGGCGCGTCGGTCTGCCTGGTGCTCGCCGCCTTGCTGTTCGCCAAGCTGTTCTACCGGATGAACCTGCTGACGATCGGCGACTTCTACAAGCAGCGCTACGGCAAGCCGGTCGAGGTGCTGACCAGCCTGTCGATCGTGATCAGCTATCTGGGCTGGACCTCGGCGCAGATGACCGCGCTCGGCCTGGTCATCTACGGTCTGACCGGCGGCGCGATCGAGCTGAACCAGGCCATCATGATCGGCGCATCCGTCGTCGTGATCTACACGATCTTCGGCGGCATGTGGTCGGTGGCCTTCACCGACCTGTTCCAGACCATCGTGATCCTGATCGGCCTGACGCTGATCGCGCTGCTCGTCGGCGACCTGGCCGGCGGCGTCGACAAGGTGATCTCGCAGGCCGCGGCCGACGGCAAGCTCGTGATGTTCCCTGCGACGATGGACGCGGCCGCCTGGTGGGCGATGGCGGGCGCGTTCTTTGCCTTCGCCTTCGGCTCGATCCCGCAGCAGGATGTGTTCCAGCGCATGACCAGCG
>CALJUI010000489.1 GCA_937975735.1 uncultured Rubrivivax sp. | reverse complement strand
AGAAGCTCAAGCTCAACGACAGCTCGCTGCGCTACGAGCCCGAGGTCAGCCAGGCATTGGGCTTCGGTTTCCGCTGCGGCTTCCTCGGCCTGCTGCACATGGAGATCGTGCAGGAGCGCCTGGAGCGCGAGTTCGACCAGGACCTGGTGACCACCGCGCCGAGCGTGGTCTACGAGGTCGAACTCAACGACGGCACCGTGATCGAGGTCGAGAACCCGAGCAAGATGCCCGACCTCGGCCGCATCCGCGAGATCCGCGAGCCCATCGTCACGGTCGAGCTCTACATGCCGCAGGACGCCGTCGGTCCGGTGATGACGCTGGCCAACCAGAAGCGCGGCATCCAGATGAACATGGCCTACCACGGCAAGCAGGTGCACCTGACCTACGAACTGCCGCTGGCCGAGATCGTGCTGGACTTCTTCGACAAGCTGAAGTCGGTCAGCCGCGGCTACGCCAGCATGGACTACGAGTTCAAGGAGTACCGCGCGGCCGACGTCGTCAAGGTCGACATCCTGATCAACGGCGACAAGGTCGACCCGCTGTCGATGATCGTGCACCGGGCGCAGAGCCAGTTCCGCGGCCGCGCGGTGGTGGCCAAGATGCGCACGCTGATCCCGCGCCAGATGTACGACGTCGCGATCCAGGCGTCCATCGGCGCGAACATCATCGCGCGCGAGGACGTCAAGGCGCTGCGCAAGAACGTGCTGGCAAAATGCTACGGCGGCGACATCACGCGCAAGCGCAAGCTGCTCGAGAAGCAGAAGGCCGGCAAGAAGCGGATGAAGCAGATCGGCGCCGTCGAGGTGCCGCAAGAGGCCTTTCTGGCCATTCTCCAGGTGGACGACTGATGAGCTCTCTGACCGCTGCGCTGTATGGCGTGCTGGCCGTGTACCTGGGCGGCTGGTTCTTCGGCCAGTGGACCGGCAACTTCGCGCTGCTGCTGCTGCTGCTGACCGTCGTCACGATGGCCTACTGGCTGGCCGAGCAGTTCCACTTCAAGCCGGCGCGGATCGCCGCCGCCGCTCGGCTGGAGTCGCAGGACGCGGCGCGCCGGGCCGAGCTCGCCCGCCAGGGGATCGACAAGGTCGACGGCGACATCGGCGAGGCGCGCCACCGCCTGCTGGCCCAGCCCTGGTGGCTGGACTGGACCGCCGGGCTGTTCCCGGTGATCCTGGTCGTCTTCCTGCTGCGCTCGTTCCTGTTCGAGCCCTTCAAGATCCCGTCGGGCTCGATGATCCCGACGCTGATGGTCGGCGACCTGATCCTCGTGAACAAGTTCCACTACGGGGTGCGCCTGCCGGTGATCAACACCAAGGTCGTCGACAACCACCTGCCCGTGCGCGGCGACGTGATCGTGTTCCGCTACCCCGTCGACACGCGCATCGACTACATCAAGCGCGTGGTCGGCCTGCCCGGCGACGAGGTGGTCTACGCCAACCAGCGCCTGACGATCAACGGCCAACCGGTCGAGACGACCGCGATGGGCGAGTTCTACGACGAGGACAGCCTACGCTACACGCCGCAGTTCCGGGAGAAGCTCGGCGCCGTGGAGCACCGCATCCTGGTCGAGCCGCAGCGCTCGTCGTACTTCGGCAGCCAGCCGAAATCCTTCCCGCACGCCGACAACTGCAGCTACAGTGCCGAGGGCATGCGCTGCACCGTGCCGCCGGGGCACTACTTCATGATGGGCGACAACCGCGACAATTCGCTCGACTCCCGTTTCTGGGGCTTCGTGCCGGAAGAGAACATCGTCGGCAAGGCCTTCTTCGTCTGGATGAACTTCGGGGATCTGGGCCGCATCGGCTCGTTCCGCTGATCCCCGCCCAGGAGGACCCACTCGCATGAACCGTCCGCTGCACCGCCCGTCACCGCGCCGCCAGCGCGGCCTCTCGCTGTTCGGCCTGCTGTTCTGGGCCATCGTCATCGGCTTCGTCGGCTACGTCGCCGTGATCACGCTGCCGACGGTCAACGAGTACCTGACGATCAAGCGCACGGTGGAGAAGGTCGCCGCATCGAACCCGACCACGGTCGCCGAGGCCCGCGCCGCCTTCGACCGGCAGAAGGACGTGGAGTACTCGATTTCGTCGATCTCCGGCTCCGACCTCGAGGTGACCAAGGAGAACGACCGGGTCGTGATCTCGTTCGCCTACAACAAGGAACTGCCTTTGACCGGCCCGGTCTATCTGCTGCTGAAGTACGAGGGCCGGTCGAAGTAGTGGATTCGCCGCTCGACGCCCTGCAGCACCGGATCGGCCACCGCTTCGCCGACCCCGGCCTGCTCGAACGCGCACTGACCCACCGAAGCTTCGGCGCCCAGCACAACGAGCGCCTCGAGTTCCTCGGCGATGCGGTGCTGAGCCTGGCGGTGTCCAGCCTGCTGTTCGAGCGCTTCTCCGGCTCGGCCGAGGGCGACCTGACGCGCGTGCGCGCGCACCTCGTGCGCGAGGACAGTCTGCACCGCCTGGCGCTGGCGCTCGAACTGCCACTGGTGATCCGCCTGTCCGAGGGCGAGGCGCGCGGCGGCGGCGCCCAGCGCCCGTCGATCCTCGCCGACGCCACCGAGGCGCTGATCGGCGCCGCCTTCCTCGACGGCGGCTTCGACGCGGCGATGCGGGTCGTGCGCCGACTGTTCGGCGAGATCATCGACGCGACCGACGTCGACAACTGGAGCAAGGACGCCAAGACCGAGCTGCAGGAGTGGCTGCAGGCGCGCAAGCTGCCGGTGCCGGCCTACCGCATCGCCGCGACCCGCGGCGAGAAGCACGCGCAGACCTTCGAGGTCGAGTGCGCCGTCGTGACGCTCGGCCTGAAGGAGTCGGGCGAGGGCCGATCGCGCCGCGCCGCCGAGCAGGAGGCCGCGGCCCGCATGCTGGCCGCGCTGAAGTCGAGCGACCGGCCCGACGGACCCCTGCAATCGTGACGGGCCCTCGAACCGATGGCTGAGGACAACGGCCCGCCGCAACGTTGCGGCCTGGTCGCCATCGTCGGGCGGCCCAATGTCGGCAAGTCCACGCTGCTCAACGCGCTGGTGGGGCAGAAGATCAGCATCACGTCGCGCAAGGCGCAGACGACGCGCCACCGCATCATGGGCATCCGCGTCGAGGGCAGCGCGCAGTTCCTGTTCGTCGACACGCCCGGCTTCCAGCTCAAGCACGCCAGCGCGCTGCACCGCACGTTGAACCGCACCGTGCTGTCTTCGGTGGCCGACGTCGACGTGATCCTGTTCGTCGTCGAGGCCGGCAAGTTCGGCCTGCCCGACGCCAAGGTGCTGTCGCTGCTGCCTGCGGACCGGCCGGTGATCCTGGTCGCCAACAAGCTCGATGCGCTGGCCCGCCGCCACGAGGTGCTGCCCTGGCTGAAGGGCATGCAGGAGCGACATGCCTTCGCCGAGTACGTGCCGATGTCGGCGCGCAAGGCGGACGACGTGCAGCGCCTGCTCGGCATCATCGAGCCGCACCTGCCCGAGCAGCGCTGGCTGTACGAGGCGGACGCGCTGACCGACCGCAGCGACCGCTTCCTGGCCAGCGAGATCATCCGCGAGAAGCTCTTCCGCCTCACCGGCGACGAGCTGCCCTACACCTCCACCGTCGTGATCGACAAGTTCGAGGAAGAAGGCGATCGTGACGACCCCTTGGCCGCTGCGACGCAGCGACCGTCCCCCGGGGGGAGCGCGGCCGCTTCGGGCGGCCGGGCGCGGCCGCTGATCCGCATCGGCGCGTCGATCGTCGTCGAGCGCGCCGGCCACAAGGGCATGGTCATCGGCGAGGGCGGCGAGCGCCTGAAGCGCATCGGCACCGAGGCACGCCAGGAGCTCGAGCACCTGTGGCAGGCCAAGGTCTTCCTCGAGCTCTGGGTCAAGGTGCGCTCCGGCTGGGCCGACGACGAGGACCACCTGCGCGCCTACGGCTACGAATGAAGCGGCCGCCCGCGGCCCCGCTTGCCGCCTACGTGCTGCACCGCTACGACTGGAGCGAGTCGAGCCTGATCGTCGAGCTGTTCACGCGCGAGCGCGGCCGCCTCGTCGTCGCCGCCAAGGGCGCGAAGCGGCCGTACTCGCAGCTGCGGCCGGTGCTGCTGCCGCTGCAGCGGCTGACGGTGCAGGTCGGCCGCCCGCCGGCCGACGAGACCGCCGAGGTGCTGACGCTGCGCAGTGCCGAGTGGGGCGGCGGCGCGCCGATGCCGACCGGGGCGGCGCTGTTCAGCGGCTTCTACGTCAACGAGTTGCTGCTCAAGCTGCTTGCCCGACAGGACCCGCACCCGACCCTGTTCGACGCCTACGAGCAGACGCTGCCGGCGCTGGCCGGCGGCGACGCGGCCGCCGGCGCCGCCGCGCTGCGCGCCTTCGAGCTGGTGCTGCTGCGCGAGACCGGCGTGCTGCCCGCGCTCGACCGCGAGACCGCGAGCCACCGCGCGCTGCAGGCCGACCTCGCTTACCGGCTGCAGCCCGAGTCGGGGCTGGGCGCGATCGACGACGACGAGCCCGGTGTCCCCGGCCGGGTCTGGACCGCTCTGCAGCAGGCACTGGCCGAGGGCCGCCTGGGCGCGGTGCAGTCGGCCTGCCTCGACACGCCGGGCCCGCTGCGCAGCCAGCTGCGCGCATTGCTTCACTATCATCTGGGACATACGACGCTGCGCACCCGCGCCGTGATGCGGGATCTGCAGCGCTTCATCGACCCCCCGACCCCGACACGATGAACCCCATGGTCGCCTCCGGCGCCGACGAACGCCGCTCCATCGCCACCGCGCTGTCGGTCAACGTCAACAAGGTCGCGCTGCTGCGCAACACCCGCCACCTCGGCATCCCGAGCGTGGTCCACGCCGCGACGCTGGCGCTGCAGGCCGGCGCCGACGGCATCACGGTGCATCCGCGACCCGACGAGCGCCACATCCGCGCTGCCGACGTGCACGAACTCGCCGCGCTGATGCGCCAGTGGCCGCAGGCCGAGTACAACATCGAGGGCAACCCGTTCCAGAACCTGATGGACTTCGTGCGCGCGGTGCGCCCGCACCAGTGCACGCTGGTGCCCGACAGCGAGGGCCAGTTCACGTCCGACCACGGCTGGGACCTGGCCGCCGACGGCGAGCGGCTGCGCCCGCTGATCGACGAGGCGCATGCGCTGGGCGTGCGGGTCAGCCTGTTCATGGACGCCGAGCCCGAGGCGATGGCGCGCGCGCGGGCGGTCGGCGCCGACCGGGTCGAGCTCTACACCGAGCCCTATGCCGCCGCGCACGGCAAGCCGGGGCAGGGCGCGCAGCTCGAACGCTTCGCCGCGGCCGCGCGGGCGGCGCTCGCCGCCGGCCTCGGCGTCAACGCCGGCCACGACCTGAACCGCGCCAACCTGGGCGACTTCCTGCGCGCCGTGCCCGGCGTGTCGGAGGTCTCGATCGGCCATGCGCTGGTCGCCGACGCGCTCGAGCTCGGCATGGCCGAGACGGTGCGCGACTACCAGCGCTGCATCCGCCGGGCCTTCGAGTGATCTTCGGCATCGGCACCGACATCTGCGACGTGCGCCGCATCGAGGCCACGCTGGCGCGACGGGGCGACCGCTTCGTGCAGCGCGTGCTCGGCGATGCCGAGCAGCGCATCTTCGAGGCCCGCCGCGCCCGCAGCGAGGCCCGCGGGGTGCGCTTCCTGGCGACGCGCTTCTCGGCCAAGGAGGCCTTCTCGAAAGCCGTCGGCCTGGGCATCCGGACGCCGATGACCTGGCGCGCCTGCGAGATCCTGAACCACCCGAGCGGCCAGCCCTTCGTGCGCCTGAACGGTGCGCTGGCCCAGTGGTTCGACGCGCGCGCGCTGCAGGCCCACGTCAGCGTCACCGACGAGTCCGACTACGCGGCCAGCTTCGTGGTCGTCGAAACCAAGGAATGACCGTGCATGCTCCCGTGATCCTCGACATCGCCGGCCTGACGCTGAATGACGACGACCGGCGGCGCCTGGCGCATCCGCTGGTCGGTGGCCTGATCCTGTTCGCCCGGAACTGGCAGGACCGGCGCCAGCTGACCGAGCTGACCGCCGAGATCAAGTCGTTGCGCGAGGACCTGCTCGTCTGCGTCGACCACGAGGGCGGCCGCGTGCAGCGCTTCCGCACCGACGGGTTCACGCACCTGCCGCCGATGCGCCAGCTCGGCGAGCTGTGGATGAAGGATGCGCTGACCGCCACCGACGCCGCCAGCGCCTGCGGCTTCGTGCTCGGCGCCGAGCTGCGCGCCTGCGGCGTCGACCTGAGCTTCACGCCGGTGCTGGACCTCGACCACGGCGGCAGCTCGGTGATCGGCGACCGCGCCTTCCACCGCGACCCGCGCGTCGCGGCGATGCTCGCCAAGGGGCTGATGCACGGCCTGCTGCGCGCCGGCATGGCGAACTGCGGCAAGCACTTCCCCGGCCACGGCTATGTGGCGGCCGACAGCCACGTCGCGGTGCCGGTCGACCGCCGCTCGCTGAAGTCGATCCTCGCCGACGACGCGCGGCCCTACGAGTGGCTGTCGACCACGCTCGCCAGCGTGATGCCGGCGCACGTGGTCTATCCGAAGGTCGACGCGCGGCCGGCCGGCTTCTCGCCGCGCTGGCTGAAGGAGATCCTGCGCGGTCAGCTCGGATTCACCGGTGCGGTGTTCAGCGACGACTTGAGCATGGAGGGCGCACGCCACCTGCCGGGCCGCGTCGGCGGCGCGCTGAGCTATGCCGAGGCCGCCGCACTGGCGCTGGACGCCGGCTGCGACCTGGTGCTGCTGTGCAACCAGAGCATCGACGGCGGGCAGGCGGTCGACGCGCTGCTCGACGGGCTGGACGCCGAAGCCCATGCCGGCCACTGGCAGCCCGACGCCGACAGCGAGCAGCGTCGCCTGGCCCTGCTGCCGACGTCGCCGCCGCTGACCTGGGACGAGCTGATGCACGACCCGGTCTACCAGCACGCGCTCGAACGCCTGCCCTGAGGCCGGAATGAAGAACGCCGCCCGGCGCGCGGCGCGGGCGGCGTGATCGCGGCGCGGTTCCCCGCTCAGGAACGGGCCGAGTGTTCGAACGGCAGCTTGATCTGCGACAGGTCCTTCTTCGTCTCGACCAGCACCAGCGGGCCTTCGTCGACGATCACCACCGGCTTCGGTTCGCGCGGCACGCGGATCGGCGCGGGCTCGGCGGCGATCGCGGCCTGCGCCGCCCGCACCTTGTCGGCATCCGATCCCACCCATTGCAGGCCCGCCGACGAGGCGAGCGCGCTGAGCTCGTCCACCGGCAGCGCGAAGCGCTCGGGCTTGGGCATCGTCGGCGCCGGGGTCGACGCCGGCATCGCCACGGCCTCCCGCGCCGGCGCCACGGGCGCCGGGCGCGGGGTTTCGGCGACGGAAACCTCGGACGCGGGGTCGGCCTTCTCGACGACGGCGGTCTCGCCGGCCCCTTCAGGCGCCGGGGCGACGTCGCTGGCCGGGTCTTCGCCCGGCGACTCGACTGCGGACTCGGTCACCGCCTCGTAGCGCGCCGGGCGGCGTCCGCGGCCCCGGCGACGGCGGCAGCCGCCTTCGCGCGACGTGTCGTCGGGCGTGCCGGCGTCCTGTGTCTCGGCCTTGGCGGACTCGACCTCGCCCGACGAACGATCCTCGTCGGTCGCGCTGATGTCCGGCGCGCCCGCCTCCTGGCGCTGGGCGCTGCGGCCGCGGCCGCCACGCCGGCGACGACGCCGGCCGTCGCC
>CALJUI010000488.1 GCA_937975735.1 uncultured Rubrivivax sp. | reverse complement strand
TCTCGGCCTCGACCAGCTCGCGCTCGCGGTCGTCCATATGGCCGTCGGACTTGGCCGCGGCGATCATCGCCTTGAGCATGGCACGCGCATGCTGCTCTTGCTCGGGCGCAGGCAGGGCGGCGAAGCCGTGAGCCGACGTCGGGGCCGCCGGCGCCGGGACGGCGGCCGCGGGGCCGCCCTGCGCGCGCGCCTGGTGGTCCTGGTACGCGCGCCATGCCAAGGCGCCCAGCGCCGCCACCGTGCCGTACTTCAGCACCGTGCCGCCGATGCGGCGACCCCGCTTGCTACCCAGCAGCAGCCCCAACGCGCCTCCAGCTGCGGCGCCCTTGGCAAACGTGCCCAGTGCCGGTGACGAACCGCCGGACACGCCGGCGGAACGCAGCATCTGGTCGAGCAGGGATTGCAGGCTCATCACGCCTCCTTGGTCTTCAGCGACTGTAGCGCCGCCCTGGCCGCGGCACCCACCCAGGGCCGACGCCGTGTCGGATCCCTTGCCATTCCGGCATGGCCAGTCGCTTGCGCGTGGTGGCGCGCCGACCGCAACCGCCTGATCTGCATGCACTTCTCGATGCCTGGCGCGGTTCTTGCAAGTACGCTGGACACTAGGCCAGCCGTTCGAGCCACTGCATGAAAACACTTGCCGTCTTCACCGCGGCGCTGATGCTTGCCGCCTCGGGACCCGCCCAAGCGGCGCCGGTGCCCTTCCAGGTGTCTGCCTTTTCGTTCACGCCGGGCGCCGGCTACGGGGTTGACGCCAGCGAGTTGGGCGGCACGCTGCTTGACGTTGGCTTCACCACCGCACCTGGCCTGCACAACTTCGTATTGAACGCGCCGCTGGACGCGTCGACGTTCACGTTCGGCACGATCACGCTCCAGGAAACCGGGATCATCAACGCCAACGAGACCGATGACCTGGGCGTCTTGGCCACGCTGATCTTCCTGGACCCCTTCGTCGGCCTTCGCCAGCTCACCGCCATCGGCACCGCCACCACAGGCTTGATCGCCGGGCCGGACCTGGACTTGACGATCGACTGGGCCCCGCTGCTTGTGAACTTCGGCAATGGCGGACTGTTCAGGCTGACGATGAACTCGGTGAACTTCCGCTTCTCCGGCCAAAGCCAGGACGTCTCCACCACCGTCACCCTGTTGCGCGCGCCCCAGATGGTCGCCGAGCCGGCGCCGCTGGCGCTGCTGGGTGCGGCGTTGCTCGCCGGCGCACTGCGTCGTCGCCGCAGCTGAGTGCGCGCGTAACTCGCACCGCAGCCCCGCCCACCCCAGCCCCCTGCGCAGGCCCTCGCTGGGCCGCTACCTCGGCGGCGGATAGGTGTTGGCGCCAGGCTCGCCTCCGGGCTCATGTCCCTGGGCAGCAGGTGGTTCGTGCTTGTCGCGGCTGAGCAGGATGCCGAGGATCGCCGCACCGATGGCCAGTGCCGCGCCCGTCGACAAGGTGCTGCCTGACTCCGCGCGGGGGCCGGTCTCCGGCGCCAGGCGCTCGACGCGCTCCACCCACTCCTGCGTACGCCGGAGTTCGGCCTCGGTGGCGTTGACCGACTGTGGCGCGCGCGGGTGCGCGAGGGTCTTCTGGCCCGGCCCGAGTTCCACCGACCGCCATGCCCCGGAGATCGAGCCGACCTCGACCCGGCCCTCGAACACGATCACCGTGGTCACGCCGTCGACACCGGCACGCACCAGGTACGCGGTGCCGTTGGCGGCCGCCCGCACGAAGGTCGTCTCGACGCTGAAGGTGCCCTTGATCTTGGCAAAGAACTCGCCCACCGCCTCCAGGAAGGAGCCGATGCGGCCGCGGCTGCCGGGGCGCATGTACAGCACGCTGCCCCCGGGGTAGCGGATCACGACGTCCGACAGCGGACCGCTCTCGATGACGTCGCCGCGGCGCAGCGCCAGGCCCGGATGCCCGTCGAGCTCCTGGCCGTCGCGCCACACACGCGCCAGCCCGCGCTCGTTGTCGGCGGCGCGTCGCTCGCCGCCGACCACGATCGCGTCGATGTAAATCGCGTCCTGCTGCGGCGGCGGCACGGCACAACCGCCCAGGGCCAGCGCCAGGCTCAGCATCAGCGCCAGCGCGCGTTGCCAGGCCGGTCGTCGACGGCGTGTGGGCGTCATGCGGTCCTCCCGCGCAAGATCCTGGCGGCCGCCACCGCGCCGAGGGCCAGCGCGGCCCAGCCGTAGGGCAGGCTGAGCAACTGGTGCTCCATGCGGTACCACAACAGTGCCGCGATCGCGAACGCCAGCGCGATGGCCACCACGCCCGCCACGCACCAGGGCCAGCGCCGGCGGCGCATCGCCACCACCACGGCTGCCCCGGCAAAGCCCAGCCCGACGCTGCCGCCGCCCTGCACCAGCGGGCCCGGCGAGCGCACCGCCTGGC
>CALJUI010000487.1 GCA_937975735.1 uncultured Rubrivivax sp. | reverse complement strand
GGTCCGCGCCACGCGCGCCAGCCGTCTGGAGCGCGAGCGGGATCAGCACCACGACCAGCAGCACGCGCAGCGAATGCGCCGCGGCCACCCGGTCGATGCGCGCACCGACGCGCTCGGCCAGCACCGCCATCTCCGACGCGCCGCCGATCGCCGCGGCGAACAGCGTCGTCGCCGGCGCCTCGCCGGGGTTGAAGTGGCGCAGCACGCGGTGGAAGCCGTAGCCCAGCGCCAATGCCCAGAGCGAGCCGGCCGCAATCGCCGGCGCCAGCGAGGGCATCAGCGCGACCACCTGCGGCGTGAAGTACAGGCCGAGCGCGACGCCGATCGCCCACTGGCCGGCGTTGCGCAGCCGGTTCGACGAGGCCAGTGGCGCGCCGCCGACGCCGGCCACCGCGCAGGCCAGCAGCGGGCCGATCATCCACGGCAGCGGCAGGCGCAGCGCCTCGGCGGCGACCGCGGCCAGCGCGGCCAGCGCCAGCGTCAGCGCGATGCGTTGCCCGCGGCTCACGCCGCCAGCGCCGGGTAGTCGGTGTAGCCGGCCGCCCCGCCGCCGTAGAAGCTGCGGCGGTCGGGCACGGCCAGTTCGGCGCCTTCGCGCAGCCGGCGCGACAGATCGGGGTTGGCGATGAAGGGCCGGCCGAAGGCGATCGCGTCGGCGTCGCCGCGCTCCAGCGCGTCCTGCGCGGTCGCGGCGGTATAGCCGTTGTTGGCGATCCAGGCGCCGCCGAAGCGATCGCGCAGGGCGCGGTAGTCGAACGGCGCGAATGCGCGCTCGCCGCCGGTCTGCCCTTCGATCATGTGCACGAAGGCCAGGCCCTGGGCCGACAGCGCACCGACCAGGTGCCGGTACAGCGCCGCCGGGTCGGCATGCGGCGGCGCGCCGTTGCTCGGTGTCACCGGCGACAGCCGCACGCCGGTACGGCCCGGCCCAACCGCGGCGGCCACGGCGGCGGTGACCTCGAGCAGCAGCCGGCAGCGGTTGGCCACGCTGCCGCCGTAGCCGTCGTCACGGTGGTTCAGGCCGTCGCGCAGGAACTGGTCGAGCAGGTAGCCGTTGGCGCCGTGGACTTCGACCGCATCGAAGCCGGCGTCCATCGCGCGCTCGGCGGCGCGCGCGAACTGCGCGGCGATGCCGGGCAGCTCGTCGGTGCGCAGGATGCGCGGCGCGGAGCAGGGCTCGAAGCCGGTCGCGGTCAGCGTCTTCGTGCCCGATGGCCGGTCGGTGCACGACACCGGCGGCGCGCCGCCCGGCAGCAGCGAGACGTGCGAAATGCGGCCGACATGCCACAGCTGCGCCGCGATATGCCCGCCGCGCGCGTGCACCGCGCTCGTCACGGCCTTCCAGGCCTCGACCTGCGCGTCGCTGTGCAGGCCCGGCGTGTCGAGGTAGCCCTGGCCGAACGGATCGACCTGGGTCGCCTCGCTGACGATCAGCGCGGCGCCGGTGGCCGGGTCGGCGCGCTGTGCGTAGTACTCGGCCATCAGCGCGGTGGGCACGGTGCCCGGCGCGCGGTTGCGCGTCAGCGGCGCCATCAGCACGCGGTGCGGCAGTCTCAGGTCGCCCAGGCGCAAGGGGTCGAACAGGGTCGGCATGGTGTCGGTCATCGGGGCGCGAGCGTACCAGCGCCGGCATGGCACCATCGCCGCATGCTCGCCTACCGCCACGCCTTCCATGCCGGCAGCCACGCCGACGTGCTCAAGCACCTCGTGCTGACGCTGGTGCTGCGCCACATGAACGGCAAGGACAAGGGCTACCGCTTCGTCGACACCCATGCCGGCGCCGGGGGCTACTCGCTGGAGGGCGACTACGCCAACAAGCGTGCCGAACACACGCAGGGCATCGGCCGGCTGTGGGGCCGCGACGACCTGCCGCCGGCGGTCGCCGACTACGTCGATCGGGTGCGCCAGTTCAACGGCGACGGCCGCCTCGCGCAGTACCCCGGCTCGCCCGGCTTCGCGCACCTGCTGCTGCGGCCGCAGGACCAGATGCGCCTGTTCGAGCTGCACCCGACCGATCACCGCATCCTCGCCAGCTACCTCGGCAGCCAGCCCGGCGTCGAGGTCGGCATGCGCGACGGCTTCGAGTCGCTGCGCCGGGTGCTGCCGCCGCCGACGCGCCGCGGCGTGCTGCTGATCGACCCGCCCTACGAGCTGAAGGCCGACTATCCGCGCGTGCTGGCCGCGGTGCGCGAGGCGCTGAACCTGTTCGCCGACGGCACGGTCATCGTCTGGGTGCCGCAGTTGCAGCTGCTCGAACCGACGCAGCTGATCGACCGGTTGAAGCCCACGGCGCAGCAGCAGGCCAAGAAGGGCTGGCTGCATGCCCGCCTGACCGTGGCGCCCCCGGCCGCCAACGGCTTCGGGCTGCTGGGCAGCAGCGTGGTCGTGATCAACCCGCCGCACACGCTGAAGGCGACGCTGCACGAGGTCCTGCCCTGGCTGGCCAAGACACTCGCGCAGTTCGACGGCGCACGCTCGGTGCTCGAGTCAGGCGGCGGATGACTAGAACGCGATCCGCAGCCCGGTGCTCAGCGCCCGACCCGGCAGCGGCGACAGCCCCCGCAGCGAGGCCGCGGTGACGGCGCTATAGGCCAGCCGGTCACCGGCATTGGTCAGCTTGGCGAACCACAGCAGTTCGCGCCCGCCGACCGTCCCCCGCCACGACAGCGACAGGTTCACCAGCGTGTAGCCGGCGGTGGCACGATCGGTCGCCGGCACACGGTCCTGCGTGGCCGCACGCTCGACCTCGATCCGGCCGCCCCAAGGGCCGCGGGACGCGTCGAGACCCAGCCGCAATCGCAGCGGCGCAATGCGGGGCAGCGGCTCGCCCGTGTCGGCGTTGCGGGCGTGGGTCAGGTCGGCCTGCGCGGTGGCATCCAGGGTCCAGGGCTGCGTCGTCAGCCGCTTACGACCGGCCAGTTCGATCCCGCTGAGGCGCGCCGAAACGGCCCGGAAGGCCGTAAGAGGCAGCGCATCGGGCGTGCCCGGCGAAACGACCGTGCCACCTTCGTCGACGACGTCCCCGGTGTCCTCCAGCGACAGGTAGCGACTGAATCGGGTCACGAACACGTTCGCCTGCACGTGGTCGGGGCCCGATTGCCAACGCAGCCCGAGGTCGATGTTGGCGCCGCGCTCCTGGCCGAGCGAACGGTCGCCGCGCTCGTACTGGCCGGTGGCCAGGTGTACGCCGTCGGCGTATAGCTCGAAGTAGGTTGGCGCACGCTCGGTGTGGGCGGCACTGCCCGACCAGGACCAGCCGCCACCGAGCGGCTGGGCATGAGCCAGCGACAGGCTGGCCAGCGAGAAGCGCCGCTGCGCCGCCGGACCGAACCGCGGCGCCAGCGGGTCGGCATCGCCCCGCGCCTCAACGGCCACCCGCTCCAGCCGCAGTCCCAGCGACGACAGACCGCCGGACCAGCTGAGTTCCTCCAGTGCGAAGACCGCCGCCTTTCGGGTGCGCGTGGACGGCACGAAGGCCTCGTCGCCGAGCGCTGCGAAGTCGATGTCGTCCCATTGCAGCCCGACCACACCGCGCCATGGGCCGACCGGGCGATGCACCGCCTCCAAGCGCAGGTCGCGGCCCTGGCTGTCGAACGTGGTGCCCACGCTGCCGTCGCCTTCGATCTCTCGATGGCGGTAATCGGCCAGATTGGCGGTCCAGCGCAGCGTCGCCAGGCCGGGCAGCGGCTCCGCCAACTCGCCGGACAGGCCGAGGTGGTCGCGCTCCAGGTCGATCGTGATGTCCGACTCGGCGACGATGCCGTAACGGTTGCGGTAGGTGTCCACTGCCAGACCGACCCTCGAGCCCCCGAAGAACCACGAAGCGCCGATCGCCCCGCCGCGCACCTCGGCGGCGGAGTTGCGCACCGCCCGGGTCGCATCCAGCGGGGTGTCACCTTCCAACGGCACATGGCGCGGCGCGCGCAGGTCATCGGTGCGGCGCCCGAAGGCGTCGACGTGCATTGCGAAGTCGCCCCGCCCGGTGTCGAACACCACGGCCCCGCCGCGCTCGCCGGCAGCGCCACCCAGCCGGAACTCGGCTTCACCGGTGGCCGGCTGCAGCCGGTCGCGAGGGATGCGGTTGTCGATGGTGTGGACCACACCGCCGACCGCACTGCCGCCGTAGAGCAGTGCGGCAGGCCCGCGCAGGACCTCGATGCGGGTGACGATCAGCGGATCGATCGGCACCGCATGGTCGAAGCTCAGCGACGATGCATCGACCGAGCCGCCGCCGTTGTTCAGCAGGCGGACACGATCACCGTCCAGCCCCCGCACCACCGGTCGGTTGGCGTTCGGTCCGAAGTAGGTGGCCGACACGCCGGGCAGGCCATCGAGCGTATCGCCGAGGCTGGCGCCGCGACGGCGGTTGAGTTCGTCGCCATCAAGCACGGAGACGGGAGCAGCCAGCCGCGGGCTGGCCAGGGGGTTGCCGGTGATGATCACCGTGTCGGTGGCCGCCGGCGCGGTTTGGGCAAGTGCGGCGCCGGCGGCACTCACGCACAGGGCCAGCAGGCTGCGGCGCGGCGCGCGCCGAAGCAAGTCATGTGGGTTCATGGATCAGCTTTCGAATGGGATGGGGAACGCGATCGCTCGCGCCGACCCTGGCGGGCAGCGCGACACGCGATG
This sequence comes from uncultured Rubrivivax sp., assembly GCA_937975735.1. Classification (GTDB taxonomy): domain Bacteria; phylum Pseudomonadota; class Gammaproteobacteria; order Burkholderiales; family Burkholderiaceae_C; genus Rubrivivax. The sequence goes on along the minus strand of CALJUI010000487.1, from coordinate 9,180 downwards.
GCTCGGGAACTCGCGCGCGCCGATGGCGCGCGTGCAGGGTCAGCCCAGCGGCGCCGGTGGCGCACGCGCCCAGAACGCGGCACAACGGCCCGCAGGCCGAGGCTTGCTCAGGGGGGCAGGCGGCTCCCGTCCAAGATCGGCATATTCAGCCAGGCTGGGCGCGACCGCGCCGAGCCAGTCACCATGCCAGAGCTGATCGAGCAGCTGGCACCCCGCCGAGCCCTCGTCGTGGTCGTCCCAGGGCGCAAGGGGGCGGGTCTCGGCGTGGGCGTGCCCGTGTTCTTCCGCGTGCGCGTGCCCGGCGTCCGGCAGCGCCGGCGGATGCGCGTAGCCATGCATCAGACCGAACCACTGGCTGACCGCAATGACCGCAGCCGCCAGCCCGATCGTCGTGGCGGTCATTGGTCCGCGCAACGACGTCGAGGCGGGAGCAGGCATGGAAGTCCGCAGGATATCAGTCGACGCCGCGCGCCCGGTCGGCCTTGAACTGCGCGCGGAAGATCTCGAAGGCGCCGGCGTCGAGCGCCTCGCGCACTTCGCGCATCAGGTTCAGGTAGTAGTGCAGGTTGTGGATACTGGCGAGCATCGGCGCCAGCATCTCGCCGCAGCGCTCGAGGTGGTGCAGGTAGGCGCGGCTGAAGTTCGCGCAGGTGTGGCAGGTGCAGGTCGGGTCGAGCGGGCGCTGATCGCTGCGGTGTTTGGCGTTGCGGATCTTCAGGTCGCCGAAGCGCGTGAACAGGTGGCCGTTGCGCGCGTTGCGGGTGGGCATCACGCAGTCGAACAGGTCGACGCCGCCATGCACGCCGTCGACCAGGTCCTCCGGCGTGCCCACGCCCATCAGGTAGCGCGGCTTGTGCGCCGGAAGAAACGACGGCGTGTGGTCCATCAGCCGCTGCATGTCGGCTTTCGGCTCGCCGACGCTGACGCCGCCGATCGCGTAGCCGGGCAGGTCGAGCTCGGCCAGTGCCGCCGCGCTCTCCTCGCGCAGCGGCTCGAACATGCCGCCCTGGACGATGCCGAACAGGGCGTTCGGGTTCTCGAGCCGCGCGAACTCGGCCTTAGACCGCTGGGCCCAGCGCAGGCTGAGTTCCATCGACCGGCGCGCCTCGGCCTCGGTGGTCAGCCGGCCGGCGGTCTGGTACGGCGTGCACTCGTCGAACTGCATCACGATGTCGGAATTCAGCACGGTCTGGATCCGCATGCTGACTTCGGGCGTCAGGAACAGCTTGTCGCCGTTGACCGGTGAGGCGAAGCGCACGCCTTCCTCGCTGATCTGGCGGCCTTTGCCGTCGTCGCCGGCCAGGCTCCAGACCTGGAAGCCGCCGCTGTCGGTCAGGATCGGCCTGGACCAGCCCTCGAAGCGATGCAGGCCGCCGAAGGTCTTCAGCACGTCCAGCCCCGGGCGCAGCCACAGGTGGAAGGTGTTGCCGAGGATGATCTGCGCGCCCATGTCGACCAGCGACTGCGGCAGCACGCCCTTGACCGTGCCGTAGGTCCCCACCGGCATGAAGATCGGGGTCTCGACCGCGCCGTGATTCAGCGTCAGGCGGCCGCGGCGGGCCCGGCCTTCGGTGGCCAGCAGTTCGAACTTCAGCATCGGCCGATTGTCTCAGCCGTGCCGGGCCAGCAGCATCGCGTCGCCGTAGCTGAAGAAGCGATAGCGCGCTTCGATCGCGTGCCGGTACAGCGCCTGGACGTGGGCGTGACCGGCGAAGGCGCTGACGAGCATCAGCAAGGTGCTCCGGGGCAGGTGAAAGTTCGTGATCAGCCGGTCGACGACGCGGAACCGGAAGCCCGGGCGGATGAAGATGTCGGTCTCGCCGGCATAGGGGCGCAGATCACCCTCACGCGCGGCCGACTCCAGCGCCCGCAGCGTCGTGGTGCCGGCCGCGACGATGCGGCCGCCGGCGCGCCGCGTGGCCTCGATCGCCGCGACCGCGTCGGCGTCGACCTCGAACCACTCGCTGTGCATCCGGTGCTCCTCGAGGCGCTCGCTGCGCACCGGCTGGAAGGTGCCGGCGCCGACGTGCAGCGTGATGCGTGCGCGGCGCACGCCGCGCTCATCCAGCGCGGCCAGCACGGCATCGTCGAAGTGCAGCGACGCGGTCGGCGCCGCCACCGCGCCGGGCCGCGCGGCGAACACGGTCTGGTAGCGCGCCACGTCCTCGGCGGTGTCGGGGTGCGTGATGTAGGGCGGCAGCGGCACGTGGCCATGGGCTTCCAGCAGCGCGAAGGGATCGGAGGGGAAGCGCAGATGGAACAGCGCGTCCTCCGGCCCGGTGCGGCCGAGCACCTCGGCATCGAAGGCGCCGGCGAAGCGCACGATGCCGCCGGCCTTGGGCGACTTGCTGGCGCGCAGATGGGCCCAGACCTCGTTCGTCCCGGGCAGCATCCGCTCGACCAGCGCTTCCACGGCGCCGCCGGTCGGCTTCTCGCCGAGCAGGCGCGCCTTCATCACGCGGGTGTCGTTGAAGACCAGCAGATCGCCCGGCTGCAGCAGGGCCGGCAGGTCGCGGAACACGCGGTCCGCCGGCAGTGCGCCGGTGCCGTCGAGCAGCCGCGAGGCGCTGCGCTCGGCCGCCGGATGCTGGGCGATGAGTTCGGCGGGCAGCTCGAAGTCGAAGTCGGAGAGGGTCAGGTCGCTCATGTCAGGCCGTTGGTCGCACTGGCCTCAGAATGGTTCCATCATGCCCGACGCCGATCCAACGAAGCCGTCCGGCCCGGCGCGCGCGATGGCCAAGCTCGGCCTGCTGCGCGACATCGACCTCGCGCTGCACCTGCCGCTGCGCTACGAGGACGAGACCACGCTGGTGCCGCTGGCCGAGGCGCCGGCCGACACCGTCGTGCAGGTGCAGGCGGTGGTGCGCGACTGCCGGGTCGAGAACCGCGGCCGGCGCCAGCTGGTCGTGCATATCGCCGACGGAACGGCCGGGCTGGTGCTGCGCTTCCTGCACTTCTACCCGTCGCAAGTCAAGAGCTGGGCCCCGGGCCGCTGGCTGCGCGTGCGCGGCGAGATCCGCGCCGGTTTCTTCGGTCCCGAGATGGTGCACCCGACGGTCCGGATCGTCGAGCCCGACACGCCGCTGCCGCGGACGCTGACGCCGGTCTACCCGACCAGCGCGCAGCTTCCGCAGGCCTACCTGCGCAAGGCGGTCGGTTCGGCGCTGTCCCGGGCGCCGATCGATGAACTGCTGCCCGCCGGCACGACGCCCGAGGGCCTGCCGACACTGCGTGAGGCTTTGCGCTTTCTGCACCAGCCACCACCGACGGCGGCGACGAAGGCGCTCGAGGAGCGCAGCCACCCCGCCTGGCAGCGGCTGAAGTTCGACGAGCTGCTGGCCCAGCAGCTGTCGCAGTGGCAGGCCCGCGAGCAGCGCGCCCTGCTGCGCGCGCCGGCACTGGCTCCGCCGCCGGGCGGGCTGCCGCAGCGCCTGGTCGAGGCGCTGCCCTGGCCGCTGACCGCGGCGCAGCATCGCGTCGTCGGGCAGATCGGCGCCGACCTCGCGCGCGATCGGCCGATGAACCGGTTGCTGCAGGGCGACGTCGGGTCGGGCAAGACGATCGTCGCCGCGCTGGCCGCCGCGACGGCGATCGAGGCCGGCTGGCAATGCGCGCTGATGGCGCCGACCGAGCTGCTCGCCGAACAGCACTTCCGCAAGCTCGTGCAGTGGCTCGAGCCGCTGGGCATCCGGACCGCCTGGCTCACCGGCAGCCGGCGCGGCAAGAAGCGCCAGGCGATGGTCGAGGCGGTCGCCGACGGGCGCGCGTCGCTGGTGGTCGGCACGCAGGCGGTGATCCAGGACGACGTCGCCTTCGCGCGGCTGGGGCTGGCGATCGTCGACGAGCAGCACCGCTTCGGCGTCGCACAGCGGCTGGCGTTGCGGCGCAAGCTCGACGATCAGCAGCTCGAGCCGCACCTGCTGATGATGAGCGCGACGCCGATCCCGCGCACATTGGCGATGACCTACTTCGCCGACCTCGACGTCAGCACGATCGACGAGCTGCCGCCGGGGCGCACGCCGATCGTCACCAAGGTCTTCGCCGACGACAGGCGCGCGCAGGTGGTCGCGCGCATCCGCGACGAGGTCGGCACCGGCAAGCAGGTCTACTGGGTCTGCCCGCTGATCGAGGAGTCGGCAGCGGTCGACCTGCGCAACGCCACCGAGACCCACGCCGAGCTGGCCGCCGCGCTGCCGGGCGTCGAGGTCGCGCTGTTGCATGGCCGCATGGCGCCGGCGGACAAGGCCGCGACGATGGCGCGCTTCGCCGCCGGCGAGGTCGCCGTGCTGGTCGCGACGACGGTGATCGAGGTCGGCGTCGACGTGCCCAACGCCAGCCTGATGGTGATCGAACACGCCGAGCGCTTCGGCCTGGCGCAGCTGCACCAGCTGCGCGGGCGCGTCGGTCGGGGCTCGGTGGCCAGCGTCTGCGTGCTGCTCTACACCGGGCCGCTGTCGGACACCGGCAAGGCCAGGCTGCGGGCGATGGCCGAGACCACCGACGGCTTCGAGATCGCCCGCCGCGACCTCGAGATCCGCGGCCCCGGCGAGTTCATGGGTGCGCGCCAGAGCGGCGACGCGCTGCTGCGCTTCGCCGACCTGGCCGAGGACGACGTGCTGCTGGTGCGGGCGCGCGAACTCGCGCCACGGCTGCTGCGCGAACACCCGGCGGCCGCGCGCGCGCATGTCGAGCGCTGGCTCGGCGGCCGCACGGAGTTCCTGAAGGCCTGAAGCTCGCCACAATAGGGCCATGACGCTGACCGAGCTGAAGTACATCGTCGCACTCGACCGCGAGCGCCACTTCGGCCGCGCCGCCGAGGCCTGCTTCGTGTCGCAGCCGACGCTGTCGGTGGCGATCAAGAAGCTCGAGGAGGAGCTCGACGTCAAGCTCTTCGAGCGCGGCGGCGCCGAGGTCACGATCACGCCGCTGGGGGCCGAAATCGTGCGCCAGGCACAGCAGGTCATCGAGCAGGCGCAGGCGATCAAGGAGATCGCCAAGCGCGGCAAGGACCCGCTGTCCGGGCCGCTGCGGCTGGGCGTGATCTACACGATCGGCCCCTACCTGCTGCCCGACCTGGTGAAGAAGGCGATCGAGCTGACGCCGCAGATGCCGCTGATGCTGCAGGAGAACTTCACCAGCAAGCTGCTCGACATGCTGCGCACCGGCGAGCTCGACTGCGCCATCATGGCCGAGCCGTTCCCCGACACCGGCCTGGCCGTCGCGCCCCTGTACGACGAGCCCTTCCTGGTCGCGGTGCCGAAGAGGCACCCGCTGGCCAGGCGCAAGAGCATCCCGGCCGAGGAGCTCAAGCAGGAGACGATGCTGCTGCTGGGCACCGGCCACTGCTTCCGCGACCACGTGCTCGAGGTCTGCCCCGAGTACGCGCGCTTCTCGAGCGACGCCGAAGGCATCCGCAAGAGCTTCGAGGGCTCGTCGCTGGAGACGATCAAGTACATGGTGTCCTCGGGCATGGGCATCACCGTGGTGCCGCGCCTGTCGATCCCCGAGGGAGTCGACTCGCACCTGTCCTTCGTCCCCTTCGCCAAGCCGGTGCCCACCCGCCGCGTCGTGCTCGCCTGGCGGCGCAGCTTCACGCGCTACGAGGCCATCGCGGCGCTGCGCAACGCGATCTACGCCTGCGATCTCAAGGGCGTGACGCGGCTGACCGACTGAGATCGGGCGCCCCGGCGCGCGGGCGTCGCCGCGCCGGCGCGGTCCTATCGTGGTGATTGGGACAACGCATCGATGCGCGCGCGCATCGGGGCTAACCTTGGCGAGAAGGCACTTCCGCCGGACCACTCAAGGAGAGATCGATGTCGACCGAAGCCAAATGCCCGTTCTCCGGCCAGACCATGGCCGCCGGCGGCCAGGGCAACCGCCAGTGGTGGCCCGAGTCGCTGAACCTGGACATCCTCCATCAACACTCGGACAAGTCCAACCCGCTCGGCCAGGATTTCGACTACGCCAAGGAGTTCAAGAAGCTCGACCTCGACGCGGTGATCAAGGACCTTCACGCGCTGATGACCGACTCGCAGGACTGGTGGCCGGCCGACTACGGGCACTACGGCCCCTTCTTCATCCGCATGGCCTGGCACGCCGCCGGCACCTACCGCGTCACCGACGGCCGCGGCGGCGCCGGCCATGGCGCGCAGCGTTTCGCACCCGAGAACAGCTGGCCGGACAACGGCAACCTCGACAAGGCACGCCGGCTGCTGTGGCCGATCAAGCAGAAGTACGGCCAGAGGCTCTCCTGGGCCGACCTGCTCATCCTCACCGGCAACGTGGCGCTCGAGTCGATGGGCTTCAAGACCTTCGGCTTCGCCGGCGGCCGCCCGGACATCTGGGAGCCGCAGAAGGACGTCAACTGGGGCCCGGAGACGACCTGGCTGGGCGACAAGCGCTACAGCGGCGACCGCCAGCTGGCCCACCCGCTGGGCGCGGTGCAGATGGGCCTGATCTACGTCAACCCCGAAGGCCCGAACGGCAACCCCGACCCGCTGGGCTCGGGCCGTGACGTGCGCGAGACCTTCAAGCGCATGGCGATGAACGACGAGGAGACCGTCGCGCTGACCGCCGGCGGGCACACCTTCGGCAAGATGCACGGCGCCGGCGACCCGGCCAACGTCGGCCGCGAACCCGAGGGCGCGCCCGTCGAGCAGCAGGGCCTGGGCTGGAAGAACAAGCTCGGCACGGGCAAGGGCGGCGACACGATCACCAGCGGCCTGGAGGGCGCCTGGACGGCCACGCCGATCCAGTGGGACCACAGCTACTTCAAGACCCTGTTCGGCCACGAGTGGGAGTTGACGAAGAGCCCGGCCGGCGCGCACCAGTGGGTGCCCAAGGGCGGCGCCGCCGCCGACACGGTGCCCGACGCGCACGATCCGAAGAAGCGGCACGCGCCGGTCATGTCCACCGCCGACATGTCGATGCGCATGGACCCGGCCTACGAGAAGATCTCGCGCCGCTTCATGGCCAACCCCGATCAGTTCGCCGACGCCTTCGCGCGCGCTTGGTTCAAGCTCACGCACCGCGACATGGGCCCGCGTTCGCGCTACCTGGGCAAGCTCGTGCCGAAGGAAGCGCTGATCTGGCAGGACCCGCTGCCCGCCGTCGACCACCCGCTGGTCGACGACGAGGACGTGGCGGCGCTGAAGGCCAAGGTGCTGGCCAGCGGCCTGGACACCGGCCAACTGGTGCGCACCGCCTGGGCCTCGGCGGCAACCTTCCGTGGCAGCGACAAGCGCGGCGGCGCCAACGGCGCGCGCATCCGCCTGGCGCCGCAGAAGGAGTGGCCGGTCAACGAGCCGGTCGAGCTGGCCAAGGTGCTGAAGACACTGGAAGGCATCCAGAAGGACTTCAACGCCGGGGCGTCCGGCGGCAAGAGGATCTCGCTGGCCGACCTGATCGTGCTGGCCGGCGGCGCGGCCATCGAGGCGGCGGCGAAGAAGGCCGGCCAGACAGTGACCGTGCCCTTCAACCCGGGCCGTGCGGACGCCAGCGAGGACCAGACCGACGTCGATTCCTTCGGCCCGCTGGAGCCCAGGGCCGACGCCTTCCGCAACTACGCCAGCGACGGCTGCGAGGCGTTCGCCGCCGAGCTGATGGTCGACAAGGCCCAGCTGCTGACGCTGACCGCGCCCGAGATGACGGTGCTGGTCGGCGGACTGCGGGTGCTGGGTGCGAACGCCGGCGGCGCCAGGCACGGCGTGTTCACCCAGCGCCCGGGCGAGCTGACGAACGACTTCTTCGTCAACCTGCTCGACATGGGCACGCAGTGGGCGCCTTCGGCCAAGGCCAAGGGCGTGCTCGAGGGTCGTGACCGCCGCAGCGGCGACCTGAAGTGGACGGCCACGCAGGCCGACCTGGTCTTCGGCTCGAACTCGCAGCTGCGCGCGCTGGCCGAGGTCTACGCCGAAAGCGACGGCCAGCCCAGGTTCACGCGGGACTTCATCGCCGCCTGGACGAAGGTCATGAATCTCGACCGCTTCGACCTCGCCGACTGATCAACCGGCGTCGTCGAGCGAGCGCGGCCAGCTGTCCTTGAGCAGCCGCGACAGCGAGCGGTCGGCCAGCAGCCGGCCGCCGGTCTGGCAGCGCGCGCAGTAGTTGCACTCGTTGCTGGCATAGACGATGCGCTGCACCGGCGCACCGCAGTCCGGGCAGGGCTGGCCGAAGCGGCCGTGCACCGCCATGCCGGGCCGGAACGCGGTGACCTTCCGCGGCCACTCGCCGGCCTCGGCGCGCAGCCGGTCGGTCCACTCGCCCAGCACCGCACGGGTGGCCTCGAACAGGCGGCGGGTCGAAGCTTCGTCGAGCGAGCGCGTCAGCGCCAGCGGCGACAGCCGGGCGCGGTGCAGGATCTCGTCGGAGTAGGCGTTGCCGATGCCGCTGAACAGCCGCGGGTCCGCCAGCGCCCGCTTGAGCGTGTGGTTTTCGGCCTGCAGCCGCTCGGCGAAACGCCCCGCGTCGCTCGCCATCGGGTCGATGCCGCCGGGATCCAACTCGGCCAGCGCGACCTCGCCCTGCACCAGGTGCAGCGACGCGCGCCGCGTCTTGCCGGCTTCGGTGAGGACGAGCTGTCCGGCGTCGAACTCGAAGACCGCCAGCGCGACATGTGCCGGCGCCTTGGCGCCCGCCGGCGTCCACAGCAGGCGGCCGGCAATCATCAGGTGGATGACCAGGAAGCGGTCGCCGGCAAGGGCCAGCACGATGCGCTTGCCGAGCCGCCGCACCGCCACCAGTGGCCGCCCCTCGGCGTCGGCGATCGGCGGCACCGCGGTGCGCAGCAGGAAGGGGTTGAGCAGCCGCACGTGCCGCAGCACGCTGCCGCCGGCCAGGGCCTGCAGCCGCTCGGCGTAGACGGTGAGGTCCGGCGACTCCGGCATGGGCGGGATAATCGCAGGTTTCGCCCTGCGCCCGCCATGTCCGCCGCCATCCCCCAGCAGGTGCGCCGCCGCCGCACCTTCGCCATCATCAGCCACCCCGAGCAAAGCCTCTGAGTCAGGCGGGGTCAGGTCGCGACAGCGACAGGGCCCTTCACGAGGAAGGCGCGGGGAAAGTGTGGCGCGCGCTGTGGTCAAGTCCCGACATGGCGGGACAGGCCCAGACGGGGGTTTTGTGTACAAACCCAGGTACAAGAACGGCCGTCCGTGCGCACGTCCCGCGCCTTGTACACACCCG